>JBKOVW010000237.1:0-2669 GCA_046724095.1 Actinomycetota bacterium
GCAGATGGGGCAAGGGCGCGCCGGCTTCTACAGCCACGACCGGCTCGAGCGGCTTGTCGGCGCCGACATCCACAACGCCGCCGAGATCCATCCGGAATGGCAACACCTCGCCGTCGGTGATCTCGTGCGGACCTACCGGCCCATACCGAGGTTCGAGCCGCTCGGCTGGCTCGTCGGGATCATCGACCCGCCTCGTCTGCTGGTCGTCCACGAGCCGGAACGCGCCGGGATCATCAACAGCAGCTGGGCGTTCGTGCTCGAACGCGACGGCGAGCGCACACGTCTGCTTTCACGCTGGCGCTTCAGCCGCCGCGGCGCCGCGCACACCGCCTTCAAGTGGTGCGTGTTCGACCCGGCCCACTGCATCATGGAAACCGGCGTCCTGCACGGACTGAAGACGCGCGTCGAGCGGCACGCCGCTCTGAAGCCCCCCAATCCGGGTTCGCTGTCTCAACTCGCTCCAGCCGCTCGAACCGCGCCTGATGACCTCGGGCGGTGTGCGTACGTCGGTAGCAGCCCGGCCTCGAGCACGCGGTCGTCGAAGCCGCCGGCGACACCAAAGCCCGTCGGCGGGCTTCGGCATTTGTAGTGCTACAGGCTGATGCCGAGCTTGCGCAGTTCGACGATCGCCGCTCTGCGCCAGCGGATCGTGTCGGGCGAGAACGGGAGCGTGAACGGCATCCCGTTCGCTTTGCGGAGCGGCTTGCCATCGCGCAGGACGCGATAGTGGCCCGGCGTCGGCTCGACCGTGAGGCCGACAGCTTCGAGCCGGCGAATGAACTCGCGCACGTCCTTCCTCATCCGTTCTCGTCGCCGTTCAGCGTGGACGGGATCAAACGGAAGACCGCGTGTCTCGACAGTTCGGCAGCGACGGCCTCGTTGGACGTGGTCGGGGTAGCGTCGAAGTAGGCACGTGTGACGCGGATCTCGGCGATGTACTTGCGCAGGACCGGGATGGCGTCCTCGGCTCCGACCTCCTTGACCTTGTACGTCTCGGCGTGGCCACCGCGGCTGAGCGTGACCTGCCCGTGCGCGCGGGTGTTGAGCACCCAGTTCGCGGGTCCATAGCCCGCTACCAGCCAGCGCTGGCCGCCCACCTCGATCACGTCGACGGGGGTCGAGTGCAGCCGTCCGGTTTTCCGCCCTGGCACCGTGAGGATCTGGCGGTATGACGCTCCCAGCCCGAGCTTCGTCAGCGTCCGGAACCAGCGGTTGATCAGTCGGGTTCCGAGGTTCCGCTGGTAGGTCTTAGCCATGCCTTGACGAGGGTGGACGATCGCAGCTACCGCCGCAAGCATCGTTTGCGGCGCAGGATGAGTGCGCGACTGTCTTTTCGCTTCGCAGTGACCTCCGAGGTCTCCCGATTCGAGCAGCCGGCCGTCCTCTCAGCCGAGCGGTCTTCACTCGCTCACGAGGTGTATCTAAGAGAGCGTTAGGAGCCGGCCGGCGGGAGGGCGCCCTGCCGCAATCCCAAGCGTCGCCTCGGGGCCGCCTGCTCGCTTCCGGGTCGACTACTGCTTCCTCGTGCGTCTTGTCCCTCGCGCGCGCGTGTACATATAGGACCGGCCGGGCTGGTCGTTGGGGCTGCGCGCGAGCGCCCGCGGTCGTTCGATGCGGGGCGACGCTGCCGCCCGAACAGTCGCTTCCGCGGGGGTCGGCGAGAATGCGCGTGTGCCCGCCTACACGGTGAACGAGGACGCGGTCAGGCACGCGAAGCGGCTGATCGACTCGCGCCGGTACGTGCTCCGTTCGCGTTGGCAGGACGTGCAGCCGCGCGCACGGGAGCAGAACGCGTTTCTGAAGACGCACTCCTGGGAGGAGTACAGCGCCTGGCATCTCGGCCTCACCGAGGGCGCGCCCGAGGAGACGAAGGCGCGCTACGCGTTCGTCTATGGCGACTTCCGCCGTCTGCACAGGATGGGGTTGATCGCCTGCCACTACCGTGCCGCCGAGTGGCGGCACAAGGAGATCGAGCTGGCAGCACACGAGCTCCTGCAGTACCTCGACCGAAAGAGCGCCTCATGACGTGGCGGCGCCGCGCGTCGCGGCGCCTCTTGGAGAGGGCTCGGGATTTTTCTCAGAACCTGCTCGACGGGCTCAGCGCCGGCCAACGTGTCACGGTGGACGCTGGTGGACGCTGCGTGGACGTCAGAAGGTTCGAGCGCCGAGCGCCGAGACCACGCAACTAGCGGCCAAGCAGGCAGAAACACAAAGCCGTCTGACGGACTCGAACCGTCGACCCCATCCTTACCATCGGCGGGAGAAAGTGGTAGTTGCCGAGGACGATCGACGGCACGAGCAGGATGAACGGGATCTGCGCGGGATCCCCGTGCGGCCTATCGCCTGCAGAGACGAAACGCCTGCATATGCGCCGCTCCTGGATCTGTGACCAGTCGACCGCCGGCCGGGTGGGCCGGTCGTCTGTCTTGCGGGGATTCCCGGCTACGACCTGCTTCCAGCGGGGATTCGCGGTTGATTCGCGTGCGGGATCTGTGCGGGATGTGCGAAAGGTCGGCGGTCGAGCCGCGACAAAAGATGCCTATTTGCAGGTACTTTAGCGGGAGCGACGGGACTCGAACCCGCGACCTCCGGCGTGACAGGCCGCTTCCGGCACCGCAACATCCGCCGACGAGCTCCACCGAACTAGGTCATTTGCAGCGTCTTTTCCC
>JBKOVW010000228.1:0-2742 GCA_046724095.1 Actinomycetota bacterium
CACCGGCACGATCCCGAGCAGCAACGCGGATCCGGGTGAGCCGCCGACCGACGACACGATCATGCGCATCATCACCAACCTGCGAACCGGCAACGGGGCCGTCGGGCCGCACAAGGTGACTCCACCCGCCGGCTTCCACGATGGTCTCCACCTCCAAATGACCGTCGGCCCTGACGGCTTCGTGCGGCAGATCAGGCTTACCTTCCAGCAGCAGGACACCGGCTCACCTGCAACCGACGGCACGTACACCTGGAGGGTCACCTACGGCCGGCTCGGCAGCACACCGCCGATCACGGCTCCCGCCAGGTCTACGCCCACGCCGCCGGTGATCTGGTCGAGCACGCCGCCGTCCACGCCCTGTCCCTGCGGCGGCTGATTACGAGGCGGGTTGCCTTCGCAGCTCAGGCGAAGTCGTCGGCGAAGTCCCAAGCGCGCAGCTCGCCCGGCTCCAGGCGGATGAGCAGGTCGTCGCCTGCAGTCTCGGCGTACTGCTTCCCCGCTTCCGGGCCGAGGTAGCGCGTGGCGATCCGGCGGAGGATCGATCGGTCTTTCGGCATGCTGAGGTGCGCCCTCGTGCGAAGCTCGAGGCCGCGGTAAGGCGGGCCATCGTCGCAAACGACGATGCTCGCGCGCGGATCTCGACGGAGGTGCCGCGCCTTTACGTTACGAGGCCCGGTCACGACGTTGATGCCGCTGTCGCGCCACTCGTGCCAGACCGGCGAGAGCAGAACCGTGCCGTCGCGCCGGTACGTCGCGAGGACGGCGACGAGCGGCAGCTCTAGCAGGTCTCCTAGGTCGTCCGGTGTCAGCCCTTTGCGCACCTGTCGAGTCTCCCACCGTTGTTGCGAGACAAGCAAGCGTGACTGCGATCCGGCCCCCGGGCTGGGCGATGCACCGGCACACTCGCCCATGCCACGCGAGGACACACGTAGACTCCTGCGCTCGTCTGCTGAACAAGGCTGGTGAACGGAGGGTGCATGAGCGAGTATGCGATCAGGGCGCTTGATGCCACGACGTGGGATGCCTTCGCCCGCCTGGCTGAGAAGCACAACGGCATGGGGTTCGGCGGTTGCTGGTGCACCTGGTTCCATTCGCGGGTCGGCAGGCCCGAGGGCGAAAAAGGCCGCCCTTGGAAGGAGCGTCTCGTTCGCGAGGGCAAAGCTCACGCGGCCCTGGTCTTCGACGGCGACGCCGCGGTGGCCTGGTGCCAATTCGGTTCTCCGGACGAGCTCCCGAACATCCACCACCGGAAGGAATACGAGGCGTCCCGTACGGAGGAGTTGCCCGACTATCGCCTGACGTGCATCTTCGTCGACAGGGACTATCGACGGAAAGGCGTCGCAGGTGTGGCGCTTCGTGGTGCCATCGATCTGATCGCGAAGGCGGGCGGTGGCGTGGTGGAGGGCTATCCGCAGGACACGCAGGGCAAGAAGATTTCGGCCAAGTTTCTCTACAACACCACGCGCAGCCTCTATGAGCAGACGGGCTTCAGCTACGAGCGGCCCAAGGGCAAGAACCATTGCGTGATGCGCCGAACGGTTTCACCGGTCGAAGCGCCTTGACGGGCCTGCGTCGCGCCCGGGGTCCCACCGATTCCCGCTACGGCGTCAACCGCGTCGGTGTGTGGAACACAGCCTCGACGTTGTTGACGTCGGGATCGAGGACGAAGGCGGCGTAGTAGTAGCCCGTGTACTCGGGCCGCACACCAGGCGGCCCGATGTCCGTGCCGCCGTGCCGCAGCGCGGCGTCGTGCCAACGAGTGACCGCGTCCGCATCGCTCGCGCAGAATGCGATGTGCGCACCGGTGGTCACCCGGTCGCGACCGGGCTTGCTGCCGACCGTGTGCAGGCAGAAGTCATCGCTGTCGCCGCGGCCGAACAAGACGTAGGCGTCACCCTCGAACTCGCCCTCCGAGAGCACAACGAATCCGAGTTCGGCCAGGGCCGCTTCGTACATCCCGCGGCTCGCCGGCAGGTCGCTGACCCGGATGCCGATGTGGTCGATGACCCCGCTCACAGCACTGACGAGCATATGAGCCACCGACGATTTCGGGGGACATTCCCGAAAGCTGGCTCGGTCAGCTGTCTTCGCGCCCGGACCGTTGCGCGCGACGCACAGCTAGAGAGGTCGAGTCGACTGAAGCCTCGATAACGAGGACCGATTACGGTCTGCGCTCTTGAGCTGGGACGTCCATCTGCTGAAGTTCGACCGCGAGGCCGAAGCGACATTCGATCTCGGCGCGGCAAGACGCTTGCTCGAACGGACGAGCGGATTCCGTGAGGTCGAGCCGGGCGTCGGCGAGGTGGAGGGCGATGGGTACGCCGAGATCTATTACGGAGTCGAGGCAAGCTCGGACCTGATGGTGGCGGCACGGGGCAGTTCGCCGAGCGGGGTGATCCAGCTCATTTGCGAGCTCGCGGCGGAGTTGCGGATGGCCGTCTTCTTCCCGACCGAGCCCGACTGGGGCGTTGCGGTGCTTGGCGTAGCGCAGGCGGGCGATCTGCCCGACAGATCATGGAACGGCTGGGAGAACTTCGGCGAAGGGTTTAGGCCGCCGACGCCGGTTGTCTGCGAGGGTGCGGAGGAACTCGCCGCCGTTCTGCGATCGTCCTACGACCACTGGCACACGTGGGCACACGGACGCGATTAGCATCTGCGCGCGTGCAGGCAGGAGTACGCACCGGCGGATGTCTCTGCGGGGCGGTCCGCTACAGCGTTTCCGGTGACCCTGTGCATGTCAGG
>JBKOVW010000134.1:0-9160 GCA_046724095.1 Actinomycetota bacterium
TTACCGGTGACGCTTCAATCCCTCAAGGTGAACCTGCGCGCAACGTCGCTGTACGAGCGTGAAGGCTTCGAATTCGTTGGCGAAACTCAGACGCACTGGTTGATGCGGCGTGGTGCGGCGGAGGGCGATGTCACCGGCTCGGGTGGCTGCGTTACGGAATCACCGTCATGACCGTTACTACGTGCGTTACGAAGTGTCCCGCGTCATGACGTGTGTGGGAGACGTCAAACACGGGCGCTCGCAACCTGGCGATCTAAGTGGGCAGTGAGGCGGCGGGGGCGGCTCGCCGTCGTGACCGAAAGCAGCCCCCGCCCAGGGGCATCAGCCCGGCTCGCCCCACCTTGTGCCGTACAGGAGAGACAAGCCAGAGCCTCCTCGGCGTCAACGCCAAAATAGTATGAGACCGGCAAAAAGAAACCAAAGGCCGCAGACACTGATGAGTCCAGAATGATGCAATGGGCAGCGGAGAGACTCAGGAGGACCGAGGAGGCCGCCTCTCGGAGACTGCGACGCGGCGACGGGAGGCGAGCAGGGGCGAGTGCCGTATCCAGCGGCCTCGCCCGAAGCAACGAAGATCGGAGGTCTTCGTGAAGATCACGGCGGTTTACGACCAGCATGGCAACATCCTCGCAGCGTCGGTCGCTGGGGACGACGCAGATCAGCCCATCGCCGCTGAAGGTGAACACGCGGCGGACTTCGATGTCGACGAGGACCTCGACATTGCCGATTGCCTCGAGCGGTTTCAGGTTGACGTCAAGACCGGGACGCTACTGCCGCGGTAGGTGCGGCCCTTGTCTGAATCGGTGAGATGGATGAGAGGGGATGACTGACTTATGGCCACAGTGTCGTTGTTCACATCGAACTGGCAGACGCTTGCCGCTGGGCAGGAACGAGAGTTTCTGGAGGGAAGCCCGGCGGGTGTCTTGTCAGGCACCTTCCACATGGTTTCCATCTGCTGCCGACCGCTACTTGGCGAGGGCGTGACGCTCGTCGGGACTTCTGTGCGGACAGACGCCAGTGCGACGCCGCGGCAGTTCTATACGGTCCGAAACCCAACGAACCAGGTGGTTCAGTTCCGGCGAACCACCGTGCTCATCACGCCGTAGCCGACTAGGCAACTACTCGGCTGGCTCGACGGCCGCGAGCAGGAGGTCGCGTTGAGTAGGCAGGGGTGCCTAGAAAGCCGGAGGGGGTGACGCTCGACCGAATCGCCGCTACTGCGACGCTCGCTGCCGCTCGAACGCTTACGAGTCGCGCAAGCGCGCTGTCGTCGTCGAGCTGAGTTACGCGCGAGTGACGACGCGCGAGGATGACCTCGTGCAGCTCGTCGCGGCTGCGGCTCAGACGCACTGGACACAAGGGCGGCGTCGGATTCGGCGTCAGGTTTTCCGGGAGTCCGGGTGTTTCGCGGTTGGTGTTCCCCCCGGTGCACCGGCCGCCTACGTTCTGGCGTCCGCCCGGACTCCCGCTCGGGAGCAGGACGGCGAAGGCGTTACCGGAATGTCCCCCGTCATGACAGGGGCAGCGTTACGTCATTGGGGTGCCACGCTGCTATCCGGCGAGGCTGTTGGCTGTGACGCCGACGAAGAAGGCGATCACGATTTCGTTGACGATCCACGAGTTTGTGGTCATCCACTCGCGTCCCTTCGGCAGGAGACGTTGGCCGCGCTGGCCGAGCAGCAGGATCAGGATCGACGGCAGTGCGAGCAGCAGGAGCGTGAGCAGGAGGACGGTGCGTGCGCCGTCCGGCATGCGCTTCGGTCACCCGGATGAGATGTTGCGTCGGCCGCCCGGATGGGCTATCCGTCTTGGCTTCTATCAGCGTGAACTTGTCACGACCGACGCGCACGCGGAGGCGACAACGATTCGAAGGGGACTGGGAATGGCGTTGAAGCGTTTCCTTGTGACGGTGGAAGGCCCGAACCTCAAAGACGTGTCAGAGGCCGAACTCCTCGAACTGCCTGAAGTGGGCGAGACGATCGAGACGCGGTTCGGTACGTGCATCATCACTCGCGCCGAGCTGTCACCAGACAGCTTCAAGTACACAGGCAAAATCGTCTGTCGCCTGCCCTAGACCACTGCCCGCGCACCCCTCTCAGGGGCTCTACAGGGCATCAGCACGCCGAAATAGTGATGGGACTGCGGACACTGCTCGCACCAGCGGCAGGCGAAAACTCGGAGGTGTGCTCGTGTTCAGCGTTTCTCGCAACGTGCTCATTGCTCTCGCCATCCTCGCGATCGTTCTGTTCGTTCTCGGGATCGCCACGGATGTCGGTCTCATCGGCTGGGTGCTCGCGATCCTCGTCGGCGCATATGTGGTCACCGCTCTTGTCCGGAGCCGCCGCATGGCATAGAACTTCGTGTGCGTAGAGGGCAGGTGCGAGAGGAAGTTACGGGCCGGTCGGACTGCGCCAACTGAACTCGCGCTCGACGCAATCTGGACAGTAGAAGAGCAGGCAGTCTTCGTTTCCGTCATCGACCCAGTACGCATGCCAGTGCTCCTCGTCGCCGGGAAGCCAGAGCTTTCGACATTCCTCGCACGCCGGAATCAGTGCGACTCGCGTCACGGCGCGGCAGTCTAAGCGAGAGCGACGGCGACCACTTGACATAGCTGGGTCATACGGGCCAGGCGACACCAGCCATAGCGTGAGTGGCAGCAGTTCCTCCGGAGCTCGCGCCTCCGTCCCCCTTGGCAAGGCGCGGACTGACGGAGGGCTGCCTTTCCGGCTGCGGCGCGCTTCGTCTCTGAAGAGGCGCAGGGAGGGTCGCCGCCTGGACACGCCGCGACGCCTCCTCAGGGGTTGGGAGAGGCGTCGCGGCGTCAATCCGCAGCCGCACGCCCGGCGCGGTGTGACTCGGCGACTCAAAGCGGGTGGCGCAGGAGCACTACGTCTATGCGATGACGGACTACCGCGAGGCTGACCGGACGATCGCGCTCGCCCGCGCGCTGGCGTAGTCGTGTACGGACGGTGTGCGAATACCGGATGGACGGCTCGTCGGCCTGCACCTCGACCGCGTGTCGGCGACATCGCGATCGTCGTGCTAGATCAAGCCGGCTCCGAAATCCGCTGAGCGAGCCGCGAGGTCATCGCCGCGGTGATCTCGGCGGCGATCTCCGGGTGTGCGGCCTCGAGCTGTCGAAACTCCGTTCCGAAGAGAACGAGCATCCGCACCGGAGTGGTGCTTCTGACGGTCGCCGTGCGGCGACCCTCTCCCAGGATCGCGATCTCGCCGAAGAAGTCTCCCGGTCCGAGTGATCCGCGGGAGACGCCTTCGACGCTCACCTCCGCGGTGCCGTCGAGGATGACGAAGAACGTGTAGCCCGGAGCACCTTCGCCGACGAGCCGCATGCCTTCGCCCGCATTCTGGACGTGAAACCAGTTCGCAAGCTCCTGCCGCTGATCGTCGTCGAGTGAGTCGAAGAACGCGACTCCTCCGAGATCGTCGACGGCGGCCATCGCCGCAACCTACTTCGGTGCCGGAGGGGTGTCCAGGTTTGTCACCGCATCGTCACAGGTGCGCATGCGATCGACGCACTGCCCGTGCTCCCCCCGGTGCTCCCCCGCGCCGGGCGTCAGCGCCGTTTTGCAGCAGGTATTGATTCCCGCCAGGCGCATAGCCGCGGAAGATCCGGCCGCTTCGCGGCCGTGATGATTCTCCGCGGTTTCTGCTGTCGGCGGGCGTTCGTGGGCGAGCGCCGGCGGAGCCGCCGCTCGCGACGATGTCATCCGTTTGCATCGATTGTGTGTTGTCAGGCGCATCGTGATGCCGTTCGCGCAATCGGTGCCTCTACGTGAATGGCTCGCACGTTCTGCTACCGCCTCTCTTCGGTGCGATCCTCCTCGTTGCCGGCGCGGTGGCCGCCGCCGCTGCCGATGCGTGGCTCGTCTTTGCGCTGTCGGCGGGTATCGGCGCCGCAGTTCCGCTCGCATACACGCGTCAGCTCGCACGGGAGCAGCGTCTGTTTCTCCGCGGTGATGCGTCACGAACACGCAGCCGGTTCCGCTTCGTCGGCTGGCTTGTCGGCGCCGCGGCGATCGTCGTGCTCGGCAGTGTCGGAGGTTCCGGAACGGCCGCTATCTACGGAGGTCTCGGCGGCGCGGCGCTCGGCATCTGGCCGGGGCTGCTGGCCAACTTCATGCGGCTCTGGCACGAGGAGTGGGCGCCGACCCGCTCCCACTGAGAGGTATGGCGGGCCGCGTCGCAGCCGTACAGCACTGGCTCGTTCGGCGCGGCGACACCGCGATCGGGCGCCTCGCCCTTCTGTGGTTTCGCAGCTACTTCGACGCCAGTCGGAACTCCGGCTCTGCCGCGACGCTCTACATGTTCCTGTCGATCGTCCCGCTGCTGCTGGCCGTGACGGGTCTCTTCCATGCGGCCGGAGCCGACACGAACGCGTTTGCCGAACGCCTTGTCGATCACAACCACCTGACAGGGACGACGGCAAAACTCGTTCGCGAAAGCTTCGGCACCGCGTCAGACAACGCGCTCGCGGCAACGGTCACGGCCGTCATCGGCTTCCTCATCTGGGGAATCGGGATCGGGCAGATCTACCAGGACGTGTACGCACGGGCATGGCAAATCGAGGTTCGGACGCCCTCCGACCAGGCCCGGTTCACGGTCTGGTTCTTCGTCACCAGCGGGCTGCTCGGCCTCTTCATCGTGTTCGCCGGTGCCCTGACGGGCGCGGGCTGGGCAGCCGCCGTCCCGGTCTGGCTCGTCGTGTCAACCGGGTTCTGGCTCTGGACGCCCCACTACCTCCTGCGCGGGCAGATCCAGCTGCGGCAACTGCTCCCGGGCGTGCTCCTCGCCTCGCTCGTCATCGGCGGCGCGATCGCGACATCGCCCTTCTTCCTCGGGCCGTCGCTGAACTCAGGCGGGAAACACTTCGGCGCGTTCGGAGTGGTCGTCGCCTTGCTCGCTTGGGCGTTCGTCCTGACCACGATCTCGCTGGTGTGCGCGGTCTTCTCGCCGGTTTGGTTCGACTGGCGCGCCGGCGAGAAACCTCGTCGTTGAACGGGTCAGAAGGGCGGGTCAGTCGACCGCGTCTCGCGGGACCGCGGTGTCGCGTTTGAAGTACAGCTCCGTTTCGTCGTCCGGGAAGACGCCGATCGTGTCGGCGTCCGGATACACGGATACGGCCGGCGCCGCGGAGCTCGAGAACAGCAGCGCCCTGGCCGTCGCTTCGCTCCGGTTCATGATCTGGTGGGCGCCGTCCGGGCCCGGCGGGAAGCGGACGAGGTCGCCGCGTCCGACGTCGACTTCGCCTGCCGGGACCCGTACGACGAGCGCGCCCTCGACGACGAGGAGCCACTCGGGAACGTACTCGTAGTGGTACGGGAACGAGTCGCCCGGCTCGACGTCGTACAGGTACATCGCCGTCTCCGGAGCGCCGAGCGCTCCGCCGACGTCCAGCCGCCCGGAGAAGTCGTCGAGGAGACTGACCTTCCGCGATGAGTTTTCCGCGCTCACGACGTCTAAGCCTCTCAGATACCCGAAGGAGGCCATATGAACGAGGTCGTCAGCCGCGACGAGTGGAGGGCCGCCGTCGAGGCAGTGCACGAGCGGGAACGTCAGCTCGGCGCGCTCGACGAGGAGATCGCGAAGCAGCGCAAGGAGCTGCCGTGGGTCCGTGTGGACAAGGAGTACGTGTTCGACACCGAGGATGGGCCGAAGACGCTCGTCGAGCTCTTCGACGGGCGCTCACAGCTGCTTGTTTACCACCTGATGTTCGGCCCGGAGTACGCCCAGGCCTGCCCCGGCTGCACCGGCCTCGCCGACCACTTCGACGGCGCACTCCCCCACGTCAACGCGCGAGACGTCACGCTGATCGCGATCTCGCGCGCGCCCATCGAGAAGCTGAACGCGTACAAGCGGCGCATGGGCTGGACATTCCCGTACGTGTCGTCGTACCGCAGCGACTTCAACTTCGATATCGACTTCGCACTGACGCAGGAGCAGATGTCGCAGGGCGAGATGAAGAAGATGGTCGACGAGGCCGAGGACTGGCTGAAGGACTGGGCCGCCAACGTCGGCACCGACCTCGAGCACGGAATGGCCGAGTCCCCGGGCTGGAGCGTCTTCAAGCTGGAGGACGGCGTCGTTTACCACACCTACTCGCGTACCGCGCCGGACCGTTTCCTGCTCACACCGTTCTACTCCCAGCTCCTCGACCAGGTGCCGAACGGACGGGACCTCGACTTTCCGCTACGCCGTCATGACGAGTACTAGGGCGATGGAGCTCGGCACGCCCGCGGTCTTCGCGGCGACGTGGCTGACCATGATGGCGGCGATGATGCTGCCCGGCGCCGTGCCCGCCGTCGGGCGCGCAGCCGCCGCAACCGGACGCGCATTGACCGTCCCGCTCTTCGCCGGCTCATACCTCGCGGTCTGGGCCGCCGTCGGACTGCTCGTCTATGCGGTGTACGCGCCGCACGGCGCCGTGGCGACCGGCATCGTGGCAATCGCCGCGGGCGTCTACGAGCTGACACCGCTGAAACGCGCCTGCCGAGAACGCTGCCAGAGGACCGTGCGTTCAGGCGTCCACTTCGGCGTCTACTGCGTCGGCTCGAGCATCGGGCTGATGGCGATACTCGTCGCCGTGGATGTGATGAGCATCGTCTGGTGCGTCGTCGTCGCGGCGGTGATCACCGCGCAGAAGCTGCTGCCGCCTCGCGCGCTCATCGACATTCCCGTCGCGCTCGCGATCGTCGGCCTAGGCGTTGCGTCGGTCGCGTAGCTGCGCGAGACGGCGCTCGACGGCGCCCGCAAGCTCGGGCCGTCGCGGAAGGGCGGTCATCATCGATGCGGTCACCCACGCGAGGTAGTGCGGCGACATCGTCTCGACGAGATCGCGGTCATGCGACCCGTAGGCATCGAGCGCTGCGTCCTCGTGGAACGCCGCCAGGTCGTACTCGCGCGGCCCGAAGCACGCGGTCTCGAAGTCGTGCCAGAGCGGTCCTTCCGGCGACCCGAGGCAGTTGAACAGATGCGCGTCGCCGTGCAGCGCCTGACCTTCGACGTTCGGCCGCCGCGCTGTGATCTCGCGCAGCAACTCGACGTCGTCGCTCGCCGGCAGCGCGTCGAGCATTGCAGCGGTGTCGTCGGGGTGGCCGAAGGCCGGGAGCGGGCCGTGATACGTCTCCAGCGCGTCGTGGATCTCACGTAGCGCACGCATCGCCGCGTGCTCGTCAGGCTCGTCGTACGGCTCGATGTACCGCCAGAACGTCACGACGCGCCCGTCGCGCCGGTACGGAACCGGTGCGATATCGTCCGCCGGCGGCACCACCGAACAGCCGGCGCGAGCGCAATGCGCCGCGACCGCGAGCTCACGCGCGACGTCGTCGGGGTTTGGCCCCTCCGGGAACGGAATCGAGCTCGACACGCGTGCGACGACAGGCGACGGACGCAGGTGCACGAGCACGTGCCAGGCGTCGCGCAGGACGACAGGGTCGTCGCAGCGCACGCCCTGTTCCCGGGCGACTGCCGTCGCCGTGGCCACCGCGCTTTTGCTCATGCCGAGGTTCTAATCCAAGCGGTACGGCACGCTGGTGAGGATCACGCGCGGCTCGAAGAGCAGCAGTCGCTTGATGTAGAGGGCGCGCTGGTTGTGGAGCAGCCGCTCGGGCCCACTGAAGATCAGCTCCGGCATGATCGCTACGGCGACCGCCTCGGGATCTGCCGTGATCTCGCGCAGGCGGCGCAGCAGCGGATCTCCGATGTCGCGGAACGGCGCCTCCTCGATCTCGAGCGGCACGCGCATGCCGCCTTCGGCCCAGTCGATGCGCAGGCGGTCCGCCTCTTCGCGGTCGAACGCGAAGAAGAGCGCCTTCGTGTCGGGAAAGCCCAGCGTCGACGCGTAGTTGACAGCGCGAAGCGATGCGGCGTGCGCGCCCGAGACGAGCAGACGGCAAACCGCATGCGTCGGCAGCGGCAGGTCTCCGTTCTGGGCGAGCACCGGCACGTCGGTGATCACAACGCCGGGCTCGCGGAGCAGTCGCAGCTTGAGCGCCAGCTCGGTGCGCCGATGCGCGGCGGCCACCAGCGAGCGCCGGCGGAAGAGCTCCGGGATGACGACGGTGACGAAGTTCGACTCGCCTCTCGGAAGCGCCCAGAGGTACTCGATCACCGCCTCGGTGCGCCCGTCCTGCGGCTCGAGGACCTCGAGGTCAGGCCGGATGTCGGTCAGGGTGCGGAACCGCGGCCTGAGCCCGGGATCGCTGTGCGGCCCGCGCGCATGGATCGCGCGGAAATCGTCACCGGCGATCTGCCGGGTGTACCAGAGCGCTTCCTGTAGCGCGGCATCGGCCGAGTCGACGTACAGCACGACGTCGTTCGTCGGCGACGGCGCCGCCGCAACCGCCGCGACGCCGGCGCGGAGACGCCGTTCGACCTTGCGGTAGTGGCGATGCACTCCATAGAAGCCGACGATCATCACCGGGATCGCGACGATCACCGCCCACGCGCCGGCGGTGAACTTCGCCTGGATCACGAGCAGTGCCACGAGGCCGGTGGCCGCGCACCCGATTGCGTTCAGGGTCGCGCTCTTGCGCCAGCCGGGATCACGCCGCCGCGTCCAGTACCGCACCATTCCGGCTTGCGAGAGGGTGAAGGCCGTGAAGACTCCGATCACGTACAGGTGAATCAGCGCGAGCACGTCCGCCTTGAAGACCCAGATCAGGAACGACGCGATCGCTGCCAGCACGAGAATCCCATTCGAGTAGACGAGCCGGTCGCCGAGGTTGATGAACTGCCGCGGGAAGAAGCGGTCGCGCGCCAGAACTGCGCCGAGCCGCGGGAAGCCCTGGTAGGACGTGTTCGCGGCGAGGACGAGGATCGCGAAGGTGAGCCCCTGCACGGCGTAGTACATGAACGAGCTCCACGACCCAGCGGGGAACGTCGCCCGCGCGATCTCCGACACGACTGACACGGTGCCGCTCGGCGCGGCATGCATGTGCACCGCCAACCACGAGACACCTATGAACAGCGCGATCGCGATCGCCCCCATAATCAGGAGCGTCCGCGCCGCGTTCTGGCCGGCCGGGCGGCGGAACGCGTTGACGCCGTTCGAGATCGACTCGACGCCCGTGAGCGCAGCGGCACCGGACGCGAACGCGCGCAGGAGCACGAAGACCCCGACGGCGCCCGCACCGGCGGCGAG
>JBKOVW010000008.1:0-5819 GCA_046724095.1 Actinomycetota bacterium
GCCGACGCCCGGAGGCCCGTGGAAGAGGTAGGCGTGCGCGGGACCTTCGGCGAGCGCGGCGCGCAGCAGGCGCTTCGCCTCGGTCTGCTCAGGAAAGCTCTCGAACGCGTCCACGGATCTCCTCGGCCACCTCCTCGGCCGAGCGGTTGCCGTCCACCGTCGTGATTCGCTCCGGGAACATCTCTGCGAGCGAACGGTACGCCTCGTCGACCGCGCGGTGGAACCCCTCGCCCTCCCGCTCGATTCGATCCGATCGGGCCGCGCGCCGGTAGGCGATGTCCGGATCGACGAGGACGAGGAAGGTCTGGTCGGGGAGGAGCCCGTCCGTGACGACGAGGTTCAGCTGCAGCACTCGTTCGACGCCGAGCCCGCGTGCGATTCCCTGGTAGGCGAGCGAGGAGTCGATGTATCGGTCGCAGACCACGTCGCTTCCCGCCGCGAGCGCGGGCGCGATCACATGCTGGGCGAGCTCGGCGCGCGCCGCCGCGAACAGCGTCGTCTCGGCCCACGCGCCCATGTTGACGCCCTCGAGCAGGAGCTCTCGCACCTCCTCGCCCAGTTGCGTTCCGCCCGGCTCGCGCGTCGCGACGACCTCGCGGCCGTCCGCTCGGAGCGCCTCCGCGAGCAGGTTTGCCTGCGTGGTCTTTCCGGACCCGTCCACGCCTTCCAAGCTGAGGAACACCGACGCCGTACGATACGGCGCGTTGCGGGCGGTCGTCACAGGAGGCGCGGGCTTCATCGGCTCGAACGTCGTCGACGCGCTGTTGGCGCGCGGCGACGAGGTGCATGTGCTCGACGACCTGTCGAGCGGCAGGCGCGAGAACCTCTCGGACGGGGCGCAACTGCACGTCGGCGACATCCGCGCAGACGCCGCGCCGCTGTTCGAGGAGGTCAGGCCGGACGTGTGCTTCCACCTCGGCGCGCAGATCGACGTGCGGGTCTCGGTCGAGCGCCCGGATCACGATGCGGACGTCAACGTCGTCGGCACCATCCGCGTGCTCGAGGCGACGCGAGAGCACGGCGGCAAGCTCGTCTTCAGCTCCACGGGCGGGGCGGTCTACGGCGAGTGCGACGGCCCGGCGGCGGAGGATCACGCGCGCGAGCCGATAGCGCCGTACGGCGTCTCGAAGCTCGGGGCGGAGGAGTACATCGCCGCGTACAACCGCCTCTACGGCAGCTCTCACGTCGCGCTGCGCTACGGGAACGTCTACGGGCCGCGGCAGGATCCGCACGGCGAGGCCGGCGTCGTCGCAATCTTCATGAACGCGCTTCGCGACGGGAAGACGCCGCGCATCTACGGCGACGGGAAGCAGACACGCGACTACGTCTTCGTCGGCGACGTCGTCTCGGCGACGCTCGCGGCGGCAGGGCACAACGGCGGCGTCTTCAACGTCGGGACCGGGAAGGAGACGTCGGTGCTCGAGCTCTACGAGCACATCCAGCGTGCGGCCGGGATCGAGCGCGAGCCGGAGTTCGCCGACCCGCGGGCGGGCGAGCTCCAACGCAGCGTCCTCGACGCGTCGCTTGCCGCGCGCGAGCTCGCCTGGAAGCCCGAGCACGGGCTCGACGACGGGCTGGCGGCAACGTGGGCCTGGATTCGTTCCGCCTAGCAGGAGCCGGAGGCGGTAGGCCGAACTCGATCCGGGCCATGGAGCAGGCCCACGATCTGATCCGCCCCTGGCGGCGCGCCACGATCGCCGTCAGCGCGGTCGCAGCGTTCGAGCTGATGCTCCTGACGATCGTGGGGATCGTCCTGTTCGGCAAGCCGCTCCTGCACCACTTCACCGCGTCGGGCGCCGCGGCGGCCACGCCGCCGAAGCGCGCGGCCACTACGGCGCCGGCGAAGAAGATCCTCCCGCGCGACGAGGTCTCGGTGATGGTGTTGAACGGCAACGGGACGGCCGGCGCCGCACACGCCGCGGCCGACCGGGTCCAGGCAAAGGGCTACCTGCTCGGCAACGTCGGCAACTCGCCGACGATCACCCCGCACACGCTCGTGATGTTCCGCCCGGGCTACGTGGCGGAAGGACGGCGGCTCGCGCGCGACCTGCGCGTGCGGATCGTCCGCCCGCTCGACGGGATGCGCCCACGCCAGCTGCTCGGCGCGCATCTCGTGCTCATTGTCGGCAGGTAGACGGGTCGATCTTACAACGCGCCTCGTCGAGGTCGCGGCCCGGCGTGGTGCCCTTCCCGAACAGGAAGTTGTCGAGCGTGTAGGCGTGGTTGAGGTCGCGATACGCCGCGCGCGGCTGCTTCAGCTCGTGGAGCTCGAACGAGCCGAGCTCGTACCAGGTCTCCGGGTTCTTCGGCTCGAGATCGCGGGCCTGGCGGTACAGCTTCAGCGCGCGGGCCTTCTCCAGCTCGAAGGCGGCCATCGTCCAGAGGGGCTCGACTGCCAGGGGGTTGAAGGAGTGCGCGGACTTGGCGCGGTCGATCGCGCCGAGCAGGTTCCCGTGCTCGGCGGCGTCGAACGCTGAGTTGAGCCGCTGGTTCGAGAGCCACGGCGACGCGAGCGAATAGACGGCCGCCAGGGCACAGACAGCGGCGACGGCCGGCACCAGCCAGCCCCGGCGCACTGCCGGCGGGCCCGCGATCAGCGCGCCGACGAGCAGGAAGAGCGGACCCTGCACCGCGATGTAGTCCCAGTCGATGTCGACGAACGCGTGCAGCACGCACACCGCGATCGCGACCCCGAGCGGCAGGAACGTGCGCCGCGCGATCGCGACGAGCACGGCGCCGTACAGCAGGAAGCCGATGAGGCCGAGCTCCGACAGGAACTGCAGCGGCGTCGAGTGCGGCTCGACGACGGCGAGCGCGCTGGTGCGCTCGATGCGGTCGGTGAGGCCGAACGTTCCCGCGCCGGTGCCCTGCGCGGGCTGGTCGGCGAACGCGTTCCACGCCTCCTGCCACCAGCGCCAGCGGTTGCTCGAGCTCGTCGAGACGACACGGCCCGGCTGGTTGCCGAGCTGCGCGCTGACCGGATTCGAGAACTCGTGCCAGCGGTCGCTGACCCAGCTGCCGGGGCCGCCCGCACGCACGACCGACGCGACCAGCGCGGCGACGATCAGCGCGACGAGGACGATCGCCACGGCGCGCACGACGGTTGCGTTCACGGCTCGCTTGACGACGTAGCGCAAGGCGAGCGCGACCACGGCCGCTCCGACGACGAGCGCGAGCCCGAACAGCAGGCCGTCGTGCACGCGGACGCTGTGCGGCTGCAGGTCGTCGGTGACGCCCGGGAGCAGCAGCGCGGCGCCCGCCACCCACGCGCCGGCGATCCATGCGACCGCGAGCACGCCGATCGACTCCAGCCGGCGCTCGTCGAACGCCAGGTAGACCAGCGCCGCGAGGATCGCGAGCACGATCCCGACGCGCGAGTAGGTGAGCACGACGACGACGAGCGCGAGGTAGAGCAGCAGCCCGGCGACGATCCGCCGTTGCCGCGCGAGCCAGAGACCGATCGGCACCGACGCGGCCGCCAGCACCGCGAGCTCGTTCCAGTACCCGAGCGGGTAGCGCAGGCGCGCGAGCCGGCCGTAGTCGGAGTAGAGCCCGGGGATCACCTTCGCCGCGAGCGACCAGACGAACAGCGCCCCGAGCAGCGCGGCCGCGGCGTAGGCGAGCCGGCGGGGCGCGACCTCGCCGAGCAGCGCGCCGACGGCGGCGAACGCAAGGTAGACGAGGCTGCGGTTCGCGTAGTCCCACGAGCGCGCCGGCTCGATCGACCAGGCGATCGACGCCGCTTGCCAGAGCACGAACGCCGCGAACGCCACGAAGAAGACGAGCGCCGTGCGAGGCAGCGTCGGCGGCTGCAGCGCCCACCCGATCGCGCCGACGAGCACGGCCGCGGTCCCGATCCAGAAGATCCGCGACTGGCTCGAGCCTGCGCTCAGGAACAGGGCGGCGAAGCAGAGGGCCGCCGCCGCGCCGGGGACCAGAGCTCCCCGAACGGCGGCTCCTCGCATCGCGGGCGAGGTTACCGAAGGCCACGTTTGGAGCTTCGGTGAGCAGGTACCGCTACTGGTCGAGCCGAGGACGACCAACCGCCGCGCCGAACTTTCCAGCCGGAGTGCCGCTTACAAACCGTTTACATGAGCCATAACCGCGCCACACTCCCATCCGGCAAGGTGGGCAATATCGACGTTAGAGTCCGCCGGAGCCGCAGCTTGGTCCTCAGCATGCCCAAGTTCCTGAAGCCCCTCATCCTCGTTTTCGCAGCCGCTGCGGCAGCAGCAACCTTCGGCGTCTCGACCGCTCACGCGAGCGCCTGCTCGAGCGCGCTGATCCGCGACTGGTACAACGACGGCCGGATCGACGGCACCTACCCGGTGCACTGCTACCGCGAGGCGCTGCGGGATATTCCGGAGGACCAGCTGGTCTACGGCACGCTGCGCGACGACCTGAACCGCGCGCTCGCGACGGTCATTGCGAAGCATCACGGCGACATCGGACCGGGGACGCCGGTCCCGGGCGACGGGGGCGGCGGCGGCTCGAACTCTGGCGGCGGCTCGACGGGCGGCAAGCACGACGAAGGCTTCTTCCACTGGCTCGCCAAGACGGTCGGGCCGAGCACCGCGAACTCCGTGCCGGTGCCTCTGCTCGTCCTGGGCGGGCTCGCGCTCGCCCTGATCGCGGCCGCCGGGATCAGCTACGGCGCGCGCCGCTACCAGGCCAGGAAGGCGGCGTCAGACCCGCCGCCGAGCCCGCCGTACGTGTAGCCCGCTTCCGTCCGGGCCTCGGTCCACACTGGTCCTCCCTTACGGACCCACGGATACCCTTGGAGGAGCGGCATGGCGAGCACGAAGCAGCAGATTGAGGCCCCTGTAACGGCCCAGGAGATCGAGAACACGGTCGTCCGCGAGGACGCCACTCTCGCCGTCCGCCGCTACTTCACGATCCCCGGCCGCGATCCGTTCGACGAGATCGAGTGGGAGACGCGCGACGCGTTCATCCCGGGCAAGGACAAGCCGGTCTTCGAGCAGAAGGATGTCGAGTTCCCGAAGTTCTGGTCGCAGACGGCGACGAACATCGTCGCGCAGAAGTACTTCCGTGGACGGATGACCTCGCCCGAGCGGGAGCGCTCCGTGCGGCAGATGATCGGCCGGGTCGTCGACACGATCTCCGCGTGGGGGCGGAAGGACGGCTACTTCGCGACCGAGGAGGAGGCCGAGACGTTCCAGGCCGAGCTGAAGGCGATCCTCGTCAACCAGCTCGCGTCGTTCAACTCGCCCGTGTGGTTCAACGTCGGCTTCGAGGAGCGGCCGCAGTGCTCCGCCTGCTTCATCCTCTCGATCGAGGACTCGATGGACGCGATCCTCGACTGGATCCGGCGCGAGGGCGTGATCTTCCGCGGCGGCTCCGGCTCGGGCGTGAACCTGTCGAAGCTGCGCTCGTCGAAGGAGCAGCTCTCGAAGGGGGGCTACGCCAGCGGGCCGGTCTCGTTCATGCGCGGTGCCGACGCGTCGGCCGGGACGATCAAGTCCGGCGGCAAGACCCGGCGCGCGGCGAAGATGGTCGTGCTCGACGTCGACCATCCCGACATCGAGGAGTTCATCTGGTGCAAGGCGCACGAGGAGCGCAAGGCGCGCGTGCTCGAGGCGGCCGGCTACGACATGTCGCTCGACTCGCCGGACTGGGCGTCGATCCAGTACCAGAACGCGAACAACTCCGTGCGCGTAACCGATGCGTTCATGGAGGCCGTCGAGGCTGACGCCGACTGGAACCTGACCGCGCGCACCGACGGCACCGTCGTCGAGACGAAGAAGGCGCGCGAGCTGATGAAGCAGATCGCCGAGGCGGCCTGGCAGTGCGCGGATCCC
>JBKOVW010000012.1:0-8767 GCA_046724095.1 Actinomycetota bacterium
CGAACTCCTCGTCGGTGAGCGGCCGGTTGCCCAGCGGGCAGGCGAAGTTCGCGGTGCGCTGGAACACGGTCAGCTCGGCGACCTGCTCGGCAATCGTCTGGATGACCTGGATTCCGGTCGACCCGGTGCCGATCACGGCCACCCGTTTGCCGGTCAAATCGACGCCGTCGGCAGGCCACTGGCTCGTGTGCAGGACCGCTCCACGGAAATCGTCCTGTCCGGGGAAATCGTTCTTCTTGAATACCGAGAAGGCGCCTGCCGCGTTGATGAAGAACCGGGCGGTGGTGACGGCACCGTCGTCGGTGCTGACGATCCAGCGCTCGGCCTCGTCGTTCCAGACCACGGACGTGATACGGGTGTTGAACCGGAAGCTGCGGCGCAGATCGAACCGGTCGGCCACGTGCTCCAGGTAGGCCAGGATCTCCGGCTGCGAGGCGTACCGCTCACTCCAGCGCCACTCCCGCTGCAGGTCCTCGTCGAACGAGTAGGAGTAGAAGATGCTTTCGAAGTCGCAGCGCGCGCCGGGGTAGCGGTTCCAGTACCACACCCCGCCCGGCCCCGAGGCCGCTTCGAAGGACTGAACCGATAGCCCCTGAAGGTTGCGGAGGCGGTGGGTGGCATACAGGCCGGAAAAACCCGCACCGACGATGACTGCATCTACATGTGTGCGGCTCATGTCAGGAGCATGGGGTCCTGCGATGCCGGGCACACGGGTCGGGATACCCCACCCCATACCTGTTGCCATACCTGTCTTCACCCGCCTCGACCGGCCGGGCGGCGCCGTTGAGTCGGTGGCGGTCTCGATGCGGCGTATCGCGTCGCGGCCGTGTGCGGTGGCCGGGTCTTGTCCAGCACCAGCGCATCCCGCCACGGCAGAGCCTGGGAGTCGCTGGCGCAGGGGATGGGGCACCACCCGGCATGGCGCCGCGGGCTCCTTATGCAACTAGTTGCAAAAGTGGGCCTCGTCCTCTACAACTTGAACGCCCATGAATAGAGCGCACGTCGCAGCACCCGAGGCGACCGGTAGACGGCTCCCGACTCGACAAGAGCGGGCGTGATGGTCGCCAGAGCATCGGCGAGTGTACGGCGAGGGAGGCGGCGATCAGGCCGAGCAGGAGTGCCTGAAGCTCGTCCTCACTGGTGAGCCGGCGCGGTCTGTCGTCCGGGAGACTGGGAGCGGTGAGCCGGGCGACGGCGGTGCGGCCGGACACGGCGGTCTCCACCCGGGCCTGGGCTTCGCCGCAGCCGATGGTGAAGGACAGGCTTCCGAGTCCGGTCTCGTCCGCCAGGTTGAAGGCGGTGCTGTGGTCCCGGAGGACCGCGTTCGCCTCACAGACCAGCTGCTCGGCGAGGGACCGGACGACCACTTGCGTGTCGGTGGCGACCGCCACCGGGCAGGCCTGGCTCGGTTCGGTCTCCGGCGCGGGCGGTGGTGCCCCCTCCAGCAGGGACATCACGGAAATCATGAACGGCGTCATCGGGCGCTCCTTGGTCCGAGCCGACGTCCGCGGGGCCGGTCGGGTGGTGCACCACTGCCGCGGCCTGCACGAGACCGCGCACGCCCATGGGCAGTTCGTCCTTGACGATGGTCGCGAAGGCGGCGTCCGCGCTCTCCAGCTTGGGGTAGAGCACCGTGGCCGCCGTACCGATGACGGCGCCCGCGAGCGCGTACGCCAGGCAGTACGTGCCCGCGACGGTGCCGCCCCACTTGGCGGTCTTGTCGCTGCGCGCGGTGAACACCCGCTGCCAGATGTCCTGCCCGATCAGCATGCCGAACGTGTAGATCAGGACATACGTGAAGATCGTCTCACCGCCGATGCCCAGCGGGTCGAAGTACTCGGTGGGCAGCTTGGCCTTCATCTCGCTGAAGCCGCCGGCCTTGACGATCGCGATGGGCAGCAGCAGCAGCAGCAGCACACCGATGGTCTTCACGACGAACTGCACCATGTCGGTGAGCGTGATGGACCACATGCCGCCGAGCGTCGAGTACGCGACGACGATCGAGCCGCCGAGGATGATCGCAAGCGTCCGGTTCATGTCGAAGACTACGCGGCGAGGCAGACATGCAGCAGCGGACCGTCCACGAGCTTGCCGTTGGTGCGGAACCAGACCTGCGACCGTGGCTCACGCGGCTGCCCGACTGTCCCGAACGGCGGCTCGTCGACGTACCGCAGATCGACCGCTTCCCGCGCCTGGAGCATCCGCTCGGCGACGCTGGGGTCGCGGAAGACGTCCGCGTACTTCGGCAGTGACTCGGCGGCCGTGGGCAGCGTCTCGGGATCGGGCGCGTACGGCATGTCCGCCTGGTGGTCGAGCCCTTCCTCGTACGTCTGGAAGGACGCGGACAGATGGAAGATCGGCTGCCCGTGCTGGACGGCGACCACCCTGCGCGTCGTGAAGGAACGCCCGTCCCGGATGCGGTCGACCGTGTAGACGATCGGCGCGCCGGGATCCCCCGCGCGCAGGAACTACGAGTGCAGGGAGTGTGCGTGCCGGTCGCCGGGGACGGTGCGCCCGGCGGCGACGAGGGCCTGCGCCGCGACCTGGCCGCCGAAGACACGCGGAACCAGGGACGGGCGGGACTGGCCACGGAAGATGTCCAGCTCGATCTGCTCGACCTCGAGCAGATCGAGCAGGGACTGGAGTGCCTGAGGCATGCAGCTAGTTTGCCGGTGACGTGTTACGGCTGATGATCAAGAGGCCCCTCCGGAGGCTACAGACCCATGTCCTTTGCGATGATCGACTTCATGATCTCGCTGGTGCCGCCGACGATGCGGTTGACGCGGTTGTCCGCGTACAGGCGGGCGATCGGGTACTCGTTCATGAAGCCGTAGCCGCCGTGCAGCTGGAGGCAGCGGTCGATGACGCGGTGGGCGACCTCGGTGCAGAACAGCTTGGCGCTCGCGGCCTCGGTCGGGGTCAGCTCGCCCGCATCCAGGGCCTCCAGGGCGCGGTCGGCGACCGCCTCGGCCGCGTCCACCTCGGCCTGACAGGCGGCCAGCTCGAACTTGGTGTTCTGGAAGTGGGCGACCGGCTTGCCGAAGACGGTGCGTTGCTGGACGTACTCCTTGGCGAACCGGACGGCGGCCTTGGCCTGCGCGTACGCGCCGTAGGCGATGCCCCAGCGCTCGTAGGGCAGGTTGGCGCCGAGGTAGTGGAAGCCCTTGTTCTCCTCGCCGAGCAGGTCCTCGACCGGCACCTTCACGTCGACGAACGCCAGCTCGGCGGTGTCGGAGGTCCGCAGGCCGAGCTTGTCCAGCTTGCGGCCGACGGAGTAGCCCTCGGACTTGGTGTCCACGACGAAGAGGGAGATGCCGTGGCGGCGGTCCTCGGCGGTGGGCGCGGAGGTACGGGCGCAGACGATCATGCGGTCGGCGTGCACGCCGCCGGTGATGAAGGTCTTGGCGCCGTTGAGGACGTAGTGCGTGCCGTCCTCGGAGAGCTTGGCGGTGGTCTTCATGCCCGCGAGGTCGGAGCCGGTGCCCGGCTCGGTCATCGCGATGGCCCACATCTCCTCACCGGAGACGAACTTCGGCAGGAAACGCTTCTTCTGCTCGTCGGTGGCGAGCATCTTGATGTACGGCAGGCCGAGGAGGACGTGGACGCCGGAGCCGCCGAAGGAGACGCCCGCGCGGGCGGTCTCCTCGTAGACGACGGCCTCGAACTTGTGCGAGTCGATGCCGGCGCCGCCGAACTCCTCCGGGACGTTGATGCCGAACAGGCCCAGCTCGGCGATCTTGTAGTAGAAGTCGCGCGGTGCCTGGCCTGCGGCGAACCACTCGTCGTACACCGGCACGACCTCGGCCTCGATGAAGGCACGCAGGGTCTCCCGGAACGCCTCGTGGTCCTCATTGAAAACGGTACGGCGCACGGACATGCTCCTTCGTACTGCGTCGACGTGTGTTTCGGTCATATGCCGACTGTGGGTTCAGTACGTTGCGAAAGCTACGGGTAGAGATACCTGATCGCATACCTGATCTCATACCTGTATTCAGCCGGGACAGTCGGCTGTGGAGACCCGGTTCAGGCACGAAGCCGCTGGTGGGAGCGGCAAACAGCCTGATCCGCGAGACTTCGGGCGACTTCTGCAACTGATTGCATATACGGCTCTCGGCCCCTACAACTGCTTGCATGCCGCAGCACAACTCAGGAGCCTTGCCGATGTCCCCCTACCCTCATCTGCTGAGCCCGCTCGATCTCGGGTTCACGACCCTGCCAAACCGTGTCCTCATGGGCTCGATGCACCTGCACCTGGAAGAGGCCGAGCGGAGCTTCGAGCGGATGGCCGCCTTCTACGCCGAGCGGGCCCGCGGCGGCGTCGGGCTCATCGTCACGGGCGGGATCGCGCCGGATGAACGAGGCCGGGCCTTCCCTGGCAGCGCCAAGCTGACCACCGAGGCGGAGGCCGAGCAGCACGCGCTCGTCACCGAGACGGTGCACCGCGAGGGAGGCCGGATCGCGATGCAGATCCTGCACACCGGCCGGTACGCCTACCACCCCGACCTGGTCGCCCCTAGCGCCCTCCAGGCCCCGATCAACAGATACGTGCCGCATGCGCTGACCGATGACGAGATCGAGGAAACGATCGAGGCGTTCGTCCGTGCGGCCGCGCTCGCCAGGGCAGCCGGCTATGACGGCGTCGAGATCATGGGGTCCGAGGGCTACCTGATCAACGAGTTCATCGCCCCGGCGACCAACCACCGCACCGACCGCTGGGGCGGCATCTACGAGAACCGGGTCCGTTTCCCCCTCGAGATCGTCCGTCGCGTGCGCGAACGTGTCGGTCCTGACTTCATCCTCATCTACCGCCTGTCCATGCTCGACCTCGTCCCGGACGGCAGCACCCTGGAGGAGGTCGTCACGCTCGCCAAGGCGGTCGAGGCCGCCGGCGCCACGATCATCAACACCGGGATCGGTTGGCACGAGGCGCGCGTCCCCACCATCGCGACCTCAGTGCCCCGCGGCGCGTACTCATGGATCACCGAGCGCCTGAAGGGCGCCGTTTCCGTCCCTCTCGTGACCAGCAACCGCATCAACACCCCAGAGGTCGCGGAGAGACTGCTCGCCGAAGGCAGAGCAGACATGATCTCGATGGCCCGTCCGTTCCTCGCCGACCCCCACTTCGTCGCCAAGGCACGCGCCGGACGCCCTGACACGATCAACACGTGCATCGGCTGCAACCAGGCGTGCCTGGACCACGGCTTCAGCGAAAAGGTCATCTCCTGTCTGGTCAACCCGCGTGCCGGCCGCGAGACGGAGCTCGTGCTGTCACCGACCCGCCGCCGCAAGCGGCTGGCCGTGGTCGGGGCAGGTCCGGCCGGGCTGGCGCTGTCGGTGGCCGCCGCCGAACGCGGCCACGACGTCACGCTGTTCGATGCCGCCGACCAGATCGGCGGCCAGCTCAACCTCGCTCGGCGGATCCCGGGCAAGGACGAGTTCGACGAGACCCTGCGCTACTTCCGCGTCCAGCTCGAGGAGCACGGTGTGGACGTCCGCCTCGGCACGTGGGTCACTGCTGAGGCACTGACAGAAGGCTCCTACGACGAGATCGTCCTCGCGACGGGCGTCACCCCCCGCATTCCCGACATCCCGGGCAGGGACCGCCCGGAGGTCGTCAGCTACCTGGATGTGCTGCGCGCCCGGGTGCCGGTGGGCGAGCGGGTGGCGATCCTCGGTGCCGGCGGCATCGGCTTCGACATCGCGCTCTACCTCACCGACGCGGGCGACGAGGCCAGCCGCCGTCCGGAGGTCTACTTCCGGCACTGGGGCGTCGACACCGAATACCGCACGCGGGGCGGGCTGTGCCTCCCGGAGCGGCCGACGGCGCCGAGAACGGTCCACCTTCTCCAGCGCAAGGCCAGCAAGGTCGGCGCCGGTCTGGGTGCGACCACCGGGTGGATCCACCGGACCGAGCTGAAGCACCGCGGCGTCACCATGATCGCGGGAGTGACGTACCGCCGCATCGACGACGAGGGACTGCACATCACGGTCGACGGCGAGGCACGTGTGATCCCCGTCGACACGGTGGTGCTCTGCACGGGCCAGGAGCCGAACCGGGCCCTGTACGAGGAGCTGCGCAGCGCCGGGCTGCCGGTCCACATCATCGGTGGCGCGGACGTCGCCGCCGAGCTCGACGCCAAGCGCGCGATTCTCCAGGGCACGGAACTGGCGGCGGCGCTCTGAGCGCCGCCTGCTGGGGCCACTCCTAGGATGCGGGCATGTCCCTGCAGCACGCGATCCTGACTGCCCTGCTGGAGAAGCCCTCCTCCGGACTGGACCTGACCCGGAGGTTCGACCGGTCCATCGGCTACTTCTGGACGGCGACACACCAGCAGATCTACCACGAGCTGGCACGCCTGGAAGACAGCGGCCTGATCCGCGCCATCCCGGCAGAGCGCCCCGCCCAGGGGCAGCGCAAGGAGTACGAGGTGCTGCCTGCGGGGCGCGCGGAACTGACCGCGTGGGTGGCCCGCAGCGAGGACCCCAGGCGCTCCCGCGAGCCGCTGCTGCTGCGTCTGCGCGCGGCTGCCGTTGTGGGGACGGGTTCCGGAGGAGGCCTGGCGGCCGAACTGGACCGTCACCTCGAACTCCATCGACGCCAGCTGGCGGAGTATGAGGAGATCGAGAAACGCGACTTCCCCGAGCCCAGGGACGCCGCGGCAGAACCTGACCGCCTGCGCCACCTCGTCCTCCGAGCCGGCATCGAGCTGGAGAACTTCTGGATCACGTGGCTGGACCGGGCGCTGACAAGCCTTCGCCAGTAGGCCCCGGTATCGATGCGGCCGGTGTTCGCGCACGTATTTGGCGTTGGCGAAACCATGCCGTCGCTCGCGCGCAGGCCATCGATGACCCCACGGCCGTGCGCGCCGCATGATCGACCACGGGCTCACGGTCGATCATGCGGCTGGCCGACCCCGCCGTCGATCTCCGCAAGCTGCTCCGCGGCTGACGTGCCGCCCTTCGGCACACCTGCTTGGGCTCTGGCTTCATCCGCAGACGTAATGGACTGACACGACCACCACGACCGAGCAGCTCGCGTCCCGGCCGACGCAGGCGGGACAGCGCGCGGACCGCGACATCCACGTCGAGGTCGAGCAGCTCTACCACGAACGGTCGTCCAACGGCAGACCTGGACAGACGCGACCGGTCTCGGGGAGAACCATGGCACGCACCATCTACGACGAGGACCACAAGCTCTTCCGGGACACGGTCCGGCAGTTCGTCGACCGTACCCTCAGGCCCCGCCACGAGGAGATGCTCCAGGCGAAGACCATTCCCCGAGACATCTGGAAGGAAGCCGGCTCGCTCGGGATCCTCGGACTGGCCGTTCCGGAGGAATTCGGCGGCGCCGGTGCCGGCGACTTCCGGTTCAACGCAGTCGCCAGCGAGGAGATCGCCGCGTTCAGTCTCGGCATCGGAGCCTCCACCAGCATCCACGCCGACGTGTGTCCGCCCTACTTCATGGAGCTGGGCACGGAGGAGCAGAAGCACCGGTGGCTGCCCGGGATCGCATCGGGTGAACTGATCTGCGCCATCGCGATGACCGAGCCATCCGGTGGCTCTGACCTCGCGGCGCTGAAGACCAGCGCGGTGCGGGACGGGGACGAGTGGGTACTGAACGGCTCGAAGACGTTCATCACCAACGGCTACCAGGCCGACGTGGTGATCGTGGCCGCCTACACCGGTCCCGGCGCGGGAGCCAAGGGCATCACCCTGTTCGTGGTCGACGAGGGAATGCCCGGTTTCACGCGGGGCCGCAAGCTGGACAAGGTGGGTCAGGACGAGGCCGACACGGCCGAGCTGTTCTTCGACGACGTCCGTGTCCCCGACGCCAACCGGCTCGGTGAGGTCGGCCGCGGATTCATCGCCATGATGCGGCTGCTGCCGCAAGAGCGGCTGGCCACCTCGATCACCAACCTCGGGCAGGCCGCTCAGATCCTGCGGGAGACGATCGACTATGCCAAGGAGCGTCAGGCGTTCGGGCAGCCGATCGGCTCGTTCCAGTACAACAAGTTCACCCTCGCCGAGTTGGTCACCAAGATCGAGGTGACCCAGACTTACCTCGATCAGTGCGTGCTGGCGCATACCCGGGAGGAACTCTCCGCGGTGGACGCGGCCAAGGCCAAGTGGTGGTCGGCGGAGATCCAGAACCAGGTTCTGGACGCCTGCGTCCAGCTGCACGGCGGCTATGGCTACATGAACGAGTACCGGGTCGCCCGGGCCTGGCGGGACGCCCGCGTCACCAAGATCTGGGCCGGCTCCAACGAGATCATGAAAGAACTCATCGGCCGCGATCTGGGCCTGTAGGCGAACTCAGTCTTCCGGTTTCGCATCGGGTCGATCCGGTGCGGCTGGCCGACCCTGCCGTCGACTGTCGCACGCTGCTCCGCGGCTGGTGTGCCGCCCCGCGGCACACACGCTTGGGCTCTGCCCCGCAGACGGAATGGAATGAGACCGTGACCACCACGACCGAGCAGGTCCCATCCCGGCCGACGCGGGCGGGACAGCGCGCGGACCGCGACATCCACTTCGAGGTCGAGCAGTTCTACTACGACGAGGCCGAGCTCCTCGACGACGGCCGCTTCACCGACTGGCTGGAACTGCTCGACGGCGACCTGGACAACTCGATGCCCACGCGCACCAACCGGCTGCGGCGTCAGCAGGCGCTGTCGGTCGCATCCCGCGGTGAGGCGGCCTTCTACGACGAGACCAAGGAAAGCCTGGCCTGGCGGATCCGCCGGTTCGACTCCGGCATGGCGTGGGCCGA
>JBKOVW010000211.1:0-10518 GCA_046724095.1 Actinomycetota bacterium
CTCGGCTATTCGGGCCAGGGACAGTTCCACGTGTTCGGCCCATCGAACGAGAAGTACCACGTGCGCGGCGGCAACGACCAAGTGGCGAGCCTGCTCGCGGCGGCGGTCGCCACGCAGATCACGACGAACATGCCGCTGACCGCGATCAGGCAGAACGCCACCGGGACGTACACGTTGAGCTTCGTCGGCTCGACCGTGACGGTCGACCACGTAGTGCTCGCGCTGCCTTTCTCGCTGCTCCGCGACGTCAACTACAACAAGGCCGGCTTCGAACCGCTCAAGGTGACGGCGATCAAGGAGCTGCCGATGGGGACGAACTCGAAGCTGCACGTCGAGTTCAAGGACCGCTTCTGGTACAGCGCCGGAAACAACGGCAACACGTACGCCGACACCGGCTACCAGAACACGTGGGAAGTCTCCCGCGCGCAGGGCGGCGGCAAGGGACGGGCCTCCTCGTCGACCACACGGGCGGCACCATCGGGGCAAGCTTCGGCAGCGGGACGCCGTCGGCACGCGCGCAGCAGTTCATCTCGCAGCTGCAGCCGCTCTTCCCCGCCACGGCTCTCGCGTCGCATTGGACCGGGCGTGCGACGATCGACTTCTGGACGGGTTATCAGTGGACGAAGGGGTCGTACTCCTATTGGAAGGTCGGGCAGTACACGAGGTTCTCCGGGATGGAGAAGACGCGCCAGGGCAACTGCCACTTCGCCGGCGAGCACACGTCGCAGGACTTCCAGGGCTACCTCAACGGCGCCGTCGAGACGGGCGAGCGTGCGGCGGCCGAGATCCTCGCGGACCTGAAGCACGCGTAATGGCGATCGGCGAGCGGACAGCCTCGGAGCGCATCGCGGCGGAGCGGCAGCGGTATGTCGCGCGCGGTGTCGCGACGACGCCGCTCGTCGTCGCGCGTGCGGAGGGGGCACGGCTGTGGGACGTCGACGGGCGCGAGTACGTCGACTTCGCCGGCGGCCTCGGCTGCCAGAACACGGGCCACGGGTTCGCGGCCGCGGCGATCCACGAGCAGGTCGACGCGTACCTCCACCAGTGCTTCATGGTCGGGATCTACGAGCCGTACGTCGAGGTGTGCAGGCTGCTCGACGAGCTGTGGCCGGGAGAGAGCGAGACGCGTTCGCTCCTGCTCAACTCCGGCGCCGAGGCGATCGAGAACGCCGTCAAGATCGCGCGTGTAGCGACGGGCCGCCCCGCGGCGCTCGCGTTCGACCACGCCTTCCACGGCCGCACGAACCTCACGATGGCGCTGACGGCGAAGGTCGTCCCCTACAAGGACGGCTTCGGACCGCTCGCGCCGGAGGTCTATCGGGCGGCGCTCGACATCGACGACGTCAAGCGCGTGTTCAAGCAGGACGTCAACCCCGAACGCGTGGCGTGCGTGGTGCTCGAGCCCGTCCAGGGCGAGGGCGGCTTCATCCCGATGCCCGACGGCTTCCCGCAAGCGTTGAAGCAGCTCTGCGAGGAGCACGGGATCCTCTACGTCGACGACGAGGTCCAGTCGGGCGTCGGCCGGACCGGGCCCGTCTGGGCGATCGAGCACTACGGCGTCGAGCCGGACCTGCTCGTGAGCGGGAAATCGCTCGGCGGCGGCCTGCCGCTCGCGGGCGTCACCGGCAAGGCGGAGCTGATGGACGCGGTTCCGCCGGGAGGGCTCGGCGGGACGTTCGGCGGCAACCCGCTCGCGTGCGCGGCTGCGATCGCCGTGCTGAACGAGGTGCGCACGCCCGAGTTCCGCGCGCGCGCCGAGGAGCTCGGGCACCGCATCCGCGCTCGGCTCGAGGCATTCGGTGCAGGCGACGTACGCGGGCTCGGGCCGATGCTCGCCCTCGAATTCCCGGAGAAGTCGCCGGAACGTGCGTCACGGGTGACGGCCGCGGCGCGCGAGCGCGGGCTCGTCCTCCTCTCCTGCGGGATGTACGGCAACGTGATCCGCATCCTCGTCCCGCTGACGGTCGAGGACGAGCTGCTCGAACGCGGGCTCGGCCTGCTGGAGGAGGCGCTTGGCGACGCGGACGCTGGCTGAGGCGCAGGCCGCCTCGGCGACAATTCCCGCTGCGGTGGACGTCCGGCTCCTCGGCGTGCGCAAGACCTACGGCGACGTGGTCGCGGTGGACGGAGTCGACCTCGAGATCGAAGCCGGCGAGTTCTTCACGATGCTCGGGCCGTCCGGCTCCGGCAAGACGACGACGTTGCGCCTGATCGCGGGCTTCGACCGGCCGGACTCGGGCCGGATCGAGCTGAGCGGGGTCGATGTCACCGGACGCGCCCCGTACGAGCGCGACGTCAACACCGTCTTTCAGGACTACGCGCTCTTCCCGCACATGACCGTGGCGGAGAACGTCGCGTACGGGCTGCGCGTCAAGGGCGTGCCGCGCGCGGAGCGCCGGCGCCGGGTCGAGCACATCCTCGAGGTCGTCCGCCTGCCGAACGTCGCCGACCGCAAGCCGATCCAGCTATCCGGTGGCCAGCGGCAGCGGATCGCGCTCGCCCGTGCGCTCGTCAACGCGCCAAAGGTGCTGTTGCTGGACGAGCCGCTCGGCGCCCTCGACCTGAAGCTGCGCCAGGAGATGCAGATCGAGCTGAAGCGCATCCAACGCGACGTGAGTGAAGTGGGCATCACGTTCGTCTACGTCACCCACGACCAGGAGGAGGCGCTCACGATGAGCGACCGCGTCGCGGTCTTCAACGAGGGGCGCATCGAGCAGCTGGGCACTCCCGAGGAGGTGTACGAGCATCCCGCGACGGAGTTCGTCGCCGGGTTCGTCGGCATCTCGAACGTGCTCGATCGCGACGGCCGCCGCTTCACGGTGCGACCGGAGAAGATCCGCATGCAGTTCGACGACACCGGCGGCGGCGAGCCAGGGCGGATCCGGGACGTCGTCTACGTCGGCATGTTCACGCGATACATCGTCGAGCTCGACTCCGGGGGCGAGCTGACGGTGGTCAGGCAGAACCTCGAGACGTCATCGGTTGACGTGCTTGAGTCCAGGGGCAAGCGGGTGCGCCTCGAGTGGCGTCCCGAGCACACCTACGTGATGGACCAACCAGGAGGGCACGAATGAGGAGGATTCGCAAGTGGCACGTGCTGCTCGCGGCTGCGGCAGCAGCGCTGTGCGTGCCGGCGTCGGGTGTCAGCTCGTCGAGCGACGACTCGATGATCACGAAGGTCGGCAAGACGGAGGGACAGCTCAACCTGATCGCCTGGGAGGGCTACACCTACAAGCAGTGGGTGAATCCCTTCCAGAAGGCGACCGGCTGCAAGGTGAAGTCGAAGTTCGGCGGCTCGTCGGACGAGATGGTGACGCTGATGCGCACCGGGCAGTACGACGCGGTGTCGGCGTCGGGAGACGCGAGCCTGCGCCTGATCTTCGGCAAGGACGTGCGTCCGATCGACCCGAAGCTGATCCCCGACTACAAGAACTTCATCCCGGCGCTGAAGTCACCGTCGCACAACACCGTCAAGGGCGTGCACTACGGGATCTCGCTGCAGTGGGGCCCGAACACGCTCCTCTACAACACGAAGAAGGTGAAGCCCGCGCCGAAGTCGTGGAGCGTCCTCTACAGCTCGAAGTACAAGGGGAAGGTCACGATCCCGGACAACCCGATCCAGATCGCCGACGCGGCGCTGTATCTCTCGACGGCGAAGCCGGGCCTCGGCATCAAGGATCCGTACGAGCTGACGCAGCCGCAGTTCAACGCCGCCGTCGACCTGCTTAAGAAACAGCACGCGCTCGTCAGGAAGTACTGGGTGACCGCCGGCGACGAGATCGACCTGTTCAAGAACGGCAGCGCGACCGTCGGGGCGTCGTGGCCCTACCAGACGAACACACTGCAGGCCGCGAAGGCGCCGGTGAAGGACCTGATCCCGAAGGAAGGAGCCACCGGTTGGGCCGACACCTGGATGATCTCCACGAAGGCCAAGCACCCCAACTGCGCGGTCAAGTGGATCCAGTGGGTCTCGACGCCGAAGGTGCAGGCGCAGCAGGCGATCTACTTCGGCGAGACGCCGGCGAACACGAAGGCGTGCGTGATCATGAACAAGCTCGCCAAGGGCTCGTGCGCGCAGTACCACGCCAACGCGCCGACGGCGTACTTCAAGTCGATCAGGTTCTGGAAGACGCCGACCGCCAACTGCGGCAACGGCAAGAACAATTGCATGGACTACACGAAGTGGCAGCAAGCCTGGACTGACATCAAGAGCTAGTGGCTTCACAGGCGTATCGGGCGGCGGGCGGTCGTTGGACCGCCCGTCGCCGCCTCTCGGCCGCGCTGTGGCGCCGGCCGTGGCTGCGAGCGGTCGCCTTGCTGCTGCCGCCGCTCGGCTGGATGGTCGTCTTCTACCTCGCGGCGCTTGCGGTGCTCTTCGTCTCGGCGTTCTGGAGCATCGACTCCTTCACGGGGAAGCTGACGCACACGTGGACGTGGGCGAACTTCCACGCGATCTTCAGCGACCCGACGTACCGCCAGATCGCCTGGCGCACGATCTGGATGGCGGCCGCCGTCACCGCGACCGACGCGATCGTGGCGTTCCCGTTCGCGTACTACATGGCGCGGATCGCCGGGCCGCGGCAGCGAACGCTCTTGTTCGTGCTCGTCCTGTTGCCGCTGTGGTCGAGCTACCTCGCGCGCATCTATGCGTGGCGGCTGATCCTCAACCACGACGGCGCGCTGAACTGGACGCTCGGGAAGCTCGGGCTGCCGACGCAGGGCTGGGCGTTCACGAACACGGCGATGTGGATCGTGTTCTCCTACATCTGGCTGCCGTTCATGATCCTGCCGATCTACGCAGCGCTCGAGCGGATCCCCGATTCGTACATCGAGGCGTCGCGCGACCTGGGCGCCCGCAACTGGACGACGTTCCGGCGCGTGATCGTCCCGCTGGCGCTACCGGGCATCGTCGCGGGATCGATCTTCACGTTCTCGCTGACGCTCGGGGACTACATCACGCCGTCGCTCGTCGGCAACGTCGACTTCATCGGCAACGTCATCTACCGGAACGTCCTCGGCCTGACGAACAACCTGCCGTTCGCGGCGGCGTACGCGACGATCCCGTTGCTGGTCATGGGCCTCTACCTGATCGTGGCGAAGCGTTTGGGGGCGTTCGAGGCGCTCTGATGGAAACACGCACCGCCCGGATAACGCTGAGCGCTTGGGCACTCGTTGTCGTGCTCTTCCTGTGGCTGCCGCTCGTGCTGATCTGCGTCTACGCGTTCAACTCGTCGAACATCCAGAGCTGGCCGATCGCCGGCTTCACGACGAAGTGGTTCAGCTCGGCGTGGCACGACCAGGACGCGCGTGACGCGCTCGTGCTCTCGCTGAAGGCCGCGGGGCTTGCGACGTTGGTGGCGATCCTGCTCGGCACCGCCGCGGCAGCGGCAGTCAGCCGCTTCCGCTTCTTCGGCCGCGATGCGATCACGTTCCTGCTCGTGCTGCCGATCGCGCTCCCTGGCGTCGTGACGGGCATCGCGCTCAACTCGTTCTTCACCAACAACCCCGTCCACCACTTCAACCCGGGGCTGATGACGATCGTGATCGGCCACGCGACCTTCTGCATCGTGATCGTCTACAACAACGTCGTCGCGCGGCTCCGCCGGACGCAGACGTCGCTGACCGAGGCGTCGATGGACCTCGGCGCCGACGGCTGGCAGACGTTCCGCTTCGTGACGCTCCCGGTCGTCTCCACCGCGCTCGTCGCGGGCGCGCTGCTCGCGTTCGCCCTGTCGTTCGACGAGGTGATCGTCACCACGTTCACGGCCGGCGCGCAGAACACCTTGCCGATCTGGATCCTCGGCAACCTGCGCCTTGGCCAACAGCTGCCGCAGGTGAACGTGATGGTCTTTTTCGTCATAGTCATGACCGTGATCCCCGTGGCGATCGCCGCGCGCCTGACGCGCGACACGGGGATCCTGAGAAGGAGGTAGTCGTGAGCACGACCGTGTCGAAGCACCAGAACCTGATCGGCGGCGAGTGGGTCGACTCCGCCGGCGGCGAGACGATGGAAGTCCTGAACCCGGCGACCGGCGAGGTGATCGCCGAGGTCCCGCAGGCGAACGTGGAGGACGTCGACCGCGCCGTCCAGGCGGCGAAGCAGGCGCTCGTCGAGTGGCGCGAGACGACGCCCGGCGAGCGCGCGGAGATGCTCTTGAAGCTGGCCGACGCGATCGACGAGCACACCGACGAGCTCGCCGAGCTGGAGTCCCGAAACGTCGGCAAGCCGCTCTCGTATGCGAAGGACGAGATGCCGGTCTGCTCCGACAACTTCCGCTTCTTCGCGGGCGCGGCGCGCGTGCTCGAGGGCAAGTCCGCCGGGGAGTACATGAAGGGCTACACGTCGTGGCTGCGCCGCGAGCCGCTCGGCATCGTCGGCGGCATCGCGCCGTGGAACTACCCGCTGATGATGGCCGTCTGGAAGATGGCGCCGGCGCTCGCCGCGGGCAACGTCCAGGTGCTCAAGCCGTCCGAGCAGACGCCGTTGACGACGCTGCGCTTCGCGCAGCTCGCGGCCGACATCCTCCCCGCGGGCGTGCTCAACGTGGTCACCGGGGACGGCGTGCCCGCCGGCGAAGCGATCGTGAAGCACCCCGACGTGCGCCTCGTCTCGCTCACGGGCGACGTCGAGACGGGCAAGATCATCGCGCGCACCGCGGCGGACAGCCTCAAGCGCGTGCACCTCGAGCTCGGCGGCAAGGCGCCCGTGCTGGTCTTCGACGACGCCGATCCGGCGGCGGTCGCCGAGGGGATCAAGATCGGCGGCTACTGGAACTCCGGGCAGGACTGCACCGCCGCGTCGCGCATAGTCGCCGGCCCGAAGATCTACGACAAGCTGCTCGAGGAGCTCGTGCCCGCTGTCGAGTCGCTGCACGTCGGCGACCCGGCCGAGGGCGACGAGATCGAGATGGGCCCGGTGATCTCGAAGGCACAGCAGGACCGCGTGCTCGGCTTCCTCGAGCGCGCGAAGGGCGCGACCGTCCTCACCGGCGGGGACTCGAACGGCAGCCGCGGCTTCTTCGTCAAGCCGACCGTCGTCACGGACGTCGGGCAGACCGACGAGATCGTGCAGCGCGAGGTCTTCGGCCCGGTCGTGACGGTGCAGCGCTTCGCCGACGACGACCAGGCGATCGAGTGGGCGAACGACGTCCCCTACGGCCTCGCGGCGTCGGTGTGGACGCGCGACGTCGGGCGCGCGCTCAACGCGTCGCGGAAGCTCCAGTTCGGCACCGTCTGGATCAACGACCACATCCCGCTGGTCAGCGAGATGCCGCACGGCGGCTACAAGCAGTCTGGTTACGGCAAAGATCTGTCCGTGTACTCACTCGAGGACTACACACAGATCAAACACGTGATGGCGAAAATTGACTGATGCGTCTTTAGGGACGTGTCTTAGGGACTGTCCCTAAGACATGGCCGCTATGACCAAGGCCGCGCCGCTGCCTGAGGGCGGGACGATCGGCGTTGCTGCGGCGTCGAGCCCGTTCGAGAACCGCTCCGAGATCGACCGCGGCGTCCGGTGGTACGAGCAACGCGGCTATCGCGTCAAGCTCGCGCCCGGCGTGTACGCCCGCGACGACTACGTCGCCGGCGACGCACGCCCACGTGCGGACGACGTGACGGCGCTGTTCGCGGACGACGAGGTCGACGTCGTGCAGATGCTGCGGGGCGGGTACGGCGCGTCGCAGGTGGTGCCGCTGCTCGACTACGACGTGATCGCCGCGAACCCGAAGCCGTTCGTCGGCTACTCCGACGTGACCGCCCTCCATGTCGCGATCCGCCAGCGCACCGGCCTCGTCACCTTCTACGGGCTCGGCCTGACGAGCATGGGCGCGCCGAAGCGCGAAGAGGGCGACAAGGAGTGGTTCATGCGCGCGATGACGGCAACCGAGCCGCTCGGCGAGGTGCCGCCGCGGCCCGACGACCCGTACATCGGCGCGATCGGATCCGGTCGCGCCACCGCTCCGCTCGTCGGCGGCTGCCTGTGGCTGCTGCGCGAGACGCTCGGGACGCCGTGGGAGCTCGAGCTCGGCGAGGCCATCCTCTTCTTCGAAGACGTCCATGCGCCGCCCTGGCACGTCGACGGCATGCTCACGCAGCTGCACAACGCCGGGAAGCTCGAGCGCGTAAAGGGCATCGTCATCGGCGAGATGCACAAGTCCGACGCGTCGGACCAGCTCGAGCCGTGGCTGCGCAGCCGCTCGATGGAGGATGTCTTCGAGCACCATCTCGAGCCGCTCGGGGTACCGGTGCTCCACAACCTTCCGCTCGGGCACGGCAAGCACCTCTGGACGCTGCCGCTCGGCGTCACGGCGACGATCGACGCCGACGCGCGGAGGCTGACGATCGACGAGGCCGCGCTCGACGCTAGCGCCGCGCCCGCGGAGCGAGCCGCATCCCGATAACCGCCTCTGCGGCCGAGAGGCTCGGGCCGCTGCCGGTCACCGCCGGGATGAACGTGCCGCGGTCGAGCGCGTAGAGCACCACGTCACTGCGCGCGGTGACCGTCGCGGTGCGCGGCACGTTCCGCAGCAGCGCGATCTCGCCGAACGATTCGCCGCGCCCGAGCTCGTGCGCGGGCCGACCGTCGACGGCCACCTCCAGCGTGCCGTCCTCGATCACGTAGAAGAGGTCGCCGGGCTCGCCCTGCCGCACTATCTCCTCCCCCGCACTTGCGCGTACCTCCGTCATCCGGTCGGCCAGCTGCTCGAGCGTCGACGGGGGCAGCGGCGCGAAGATGGCGTTGCCGCGCAGCAGCTCCAGCTGCTCCTCCGGCACGCGCGCCGCGACGTCGATCGCAACCAGGCGCGGCCACGCGGGGACGACGAGCACCGGCAGCAGCGCCCCCGCGACGATCAGCGCGCCGCGGTCGCCGAGCCAGTTGACGAGCACCGGCGCGACGACCGCTCCGAGCCCGACCGTCAGCAGCAGCAGGCTCTCGAGGACACCAAAGACGCGCGCGAGCACCTCGTCGGGCGCCGCCCGCTGCATCAACGTCATCCCGGAGACGTCCACGAGCGTGTTGCCGATGCCGACGATCCCGAGCAGGACGAGCGCGAACACCTGGTTGGGCCAGACGGCGACGAGTGCGATCGGCACGCCCCAGATGAAGATCCCGAGGCCGAAGTCCGCGGCCAGGCGCCTGCGTCCCACGAGCGCCGCCGCCGCGAGCGCGCCCAGGAGCCCGCCGATGCCGACGGCGGAGTTGAGGAACCCGAGGCCGGCGCGACCCGTATCGAGCAGATCGAGCGCGACCACGACGATCAGCACGTTCAGCATCCCGTCGACGAAGGTCTGCGCGGAGAAGAGCCCGACGAGCAGCCGCAGCCGGCGCTCGTGCGCGATCGCCCGGAAGCCCGCGAGCAGCTCCTCCCGGATCGACTCCTCCTCCCGCTCGGCCGGCTCGACCTCGCCGGCCGGGGGAATGCCGACGAGCAGGAGCGCCGAGCAGAGCAGCAGGCCGGCTGTGACGACGAAGACCGTCGCCGGCCCGGTCGCGGCGAGCAAGAGCCCGCCGATCGCCGGTCCGCCGAACATCCCGATGCTCTCGATCGTGCTCGCCGCGACGTTCGCCGCCGTCAGCTCGTCCGGCGTGCGGGCGAGCGCCGGCACGAGCGCCGCCTCCGCGGGACGGAAGGCGGTCGCGGCGACGCCGACGAGCGCGGCGAGGATGTACACCACGACCGGCGGCGAGTCCGTGTAGACGGCCGCAGCTGCCGCGCCGATGAGGACGACCCGGGCGAGGTCGGACGAGACCATGACGAGCCGCTTGTCGTAGCGGTCGCCCAGCAGCGCGGCGAACGGCGAGACTGCCGCGGCCGCGACCCAGCGCACGAGGCCGACGATGCCGACTGCCGTCGCCCCGCCCTGCTCGAAGGCGTAGACGATGACGGCGATGCCGTAGGCCCACGTCCCGAAGATCGATGCCGCCCAGGCGAGCTGGATCCGGCGCAAGGCCGGGTTCGCGAAGACGTCCCGGAAAGCCTTGGAGGATTGCCGCAGTTGCCCGACCAATCGCCGCACGGGCCGGAGAATCGCATGTCGCCCTTGCCGATTTGAAGGGAAGCAGGGAAGATTTGTGCGATACCGCCCGTCTAGTTTGGGACCGGTAAACCGCCGGACCCTTCCGGAAGGAGGACGACATGTCGGAGGAGCGCTTGGAGCAGGACGAGTCCAAGGAGACCGAGGACGACGTCGAAGCTCACAAGAGGTCAGCGATGGCCGCCAACGACGAGCCGACCGCAGACGACGAGTCGGACGATGTCGAGGCCCATCAGCGGAGGGCGCAGCACCAGGCCATCTAGCTGCGTTCTTGCTCCGAACTGTCACTGAGCCCGGGCCTAGGCCCGGGCTCTCTCATTGGAGAAGACGCTCGAGCGCCCAGAGGAACGCCAGAGCCTCGTCGCCTTCCTCGCGCCGCTCCTCCAGCTTCTGCGCCAGCCGGGCGAGCACGGCGTGCTCTCCGCGGTCTGTCTCTTATACACATCTGACGCTGCCGACGAGGTCGTGCCAGGGTAG
>JBKOVW010000161.1:0-13276 GCA_046724095.1 Actinomycetota bacterium
GTAGTTCCAGTCGCAGCCGGGATAGCACGTCTTCGCCATGCCGACGTTGAACCAGCTGTTGTAGTAGCTGCACACCTCCCCGTTCGAGTACCAGCAGCCGGTGTACGTCGACGTCGACGGCCCGAGCAGGCCGTAGCTGCCGCAGCTCGGCCAGCACCAGCTCGCGGACGCCGACGACGGTTGCGCGAGTGCGGCGACGGCTGCAACGCACGCACACGCGACCACGCAGAGCAGGATTCGTGTCATGCGTTCGAGGATGCAGCGCGCTTTGCGCACCGTCAATTCGCAATTTCGGACAGTGTCGCGATTCGCGAAGACCTAAACGAACAGCTCTGCGTGCAGCTGCGGACGCCCTTGCGGGCCTTCCGGAACGAAGCGCACGACCGTCTCCCCGACGCTGACGGTGTCCGCCGTGTATGGCGCCCCGAGCAGCTCGCCGAGCGTCGACGCTTTCAGCTCGGGATCGTCTGCGCGCAGGTGCAGCTCCGCGAGCTGCAGCTCCGACGACGCGGACAGCAAGTCGTCGAGCCAGTCGCGCGGCGGGTGCAGCTCGAGCCGGTAGCCCGCGTTCGTCGACACGAACGTGCGTCGCCCTCCGTGCTCCTGCACGCGCAGCTCCCGCACCTCCGCGCGGGCGAGCGTCTCGACGAAATCGTCCTCGTCGAGCGCGAAGCCGAGGTGGTCGACGCGCGGGAGCTCCCACTGGCCGGGCTGGACGACGACGTTGACGGCGCCGCGCTCGAGCTCCGTCAGCCGCAGCTTGAAGCCCATGCGGTCGAGGTCGTCCCAGCCGTACCCGGCCTCGAATGACGTCGTGTCCTCGCCGATGCGCCCGTGGCGGGCGACCAGCGTGAAGCCGAGCTTGCCGACGTAGCGGGCCTCGACCTCGCGCACCTTGCTGGTGACGAGGTGGTAATGAAAGAGCTGCACGGCCGACATGATCGCTCACCTCGCGCCCAACACGAGCTGGACGCTGGATCCGCTCCAGATCGTCCCGACCCTCCTCGCCGCCGCGCTCTACACGCGCCGCGTGCTGATGCTGCGCGAGCGCGGCACGCCCGTGCCCGGCTGGCGCGTCGCGCTCTTCGCGACCGGGATCCTGACGCTGCTCGTCGCGTTCGTCTCGCCGGTGCACGCGCTGGGCGAGCGCATGTTCTCGTTCCACATGCTGCAGCACGTCCTGCTCGGCGACCTCGCGCCGCTCGCGCTCCTCGCCGGCCTGACCGGGCCGATCCTGCGTCCTGCGCTGCGCTGGCTGCACCCGCTCCGCTTCCTCGCCAACCCGCTCGTCGCGCTCCCGATCTGGGCGGTCAACCTCTATCTCTGGCACCTGCCGTTCCTCTACGACGCGGCTCTGCGGCACGACGCCGTCCACGCGCTCGAGCACTTCTGCTTCTTCACCGGCGGGATGATCATGTGGCTGCCCGTGCTCGAGACCTTGCCGGCGCCGGAGTGGTTCGGCACCGGAGCGAAGCTCGGTTACATCGCCGTCGTGCGCGTCGTCGAGACGATTCTCGGCAACGTCTTCTTCTGGTCCGGCAGCGTCTTCTACGCGGTCTACGCGCACCAGAACCGGCTCTGGGGAGTCTCGGCGCTCGAGGATCAGGGACTGGCCGGCGCCGTGATGATGATCGAAGGATCGATTGTCACGCTCGTTGCGCTCGCCTGGCTCTTCCTGCGCATGGCGAGCGAGGGGGAGCTGCGGCAGCAGCTGCTTGAGCGCGGCCTCGACCCGCGGACGGTGCGGCGTGCCGTCCGCTACGGCAGGGCGGAGGAACTCAGCCGCTCGCGCTGAAACCGGAAGGTCAACGGTGCGCTCAACGGGCGTCCATCACGTCGACCTCGTCGTCTCCTCGATCGAGCGCAGCCTGCCGTTCTACACCGCGCTGCTGGGCCCGCTCGGCTACCACACGGTCTCCGAGGTGGAGGGCGAGCGCGGTGAGACGATCTGGTACATCGGCGGGCCGGGCACGGCGGTCGGCCTGCGGCAGGCGCAGTCGGGATCCGGGCAGTACGACCGGTACAGCATCGGGCTTCACCACCTCGCTTTCGAGGCCGGTTCGCGCGCCGAGGTCGACGAGCGTGCGGCGTGGCTCCGGGCGCAGGGTGCCGAGCTCGAGAGCGAGCCGCAGGAGTACACGTACATCCCGGGCTACTACGCCGTCTTCTTTTTCGATCCCGACGGCCTTAAGCTCGAAATCGTCCACGTCCCAGGCCTCACCGCGGCCTAGCGAAAGGAGCAGGATGTCAACCACACCTCCCGAGCAACCCTCGACGCCGTCCAGCGGCGGCTACGACCGCCCGGGCGGGGGCCCGAACGTGAACTTCAATCTCAGCGCTCTGCCCGTCACGCCGGGGAATGCCGAGCTGGTCGTCTACATCCTCGCGACGATCCTCATCGCCATCGTCGCGCTGGCTTCCGACGCGGTGAACTCCGGCGCATTCGTGACCGCGTTCACGGCGCTGACGTTCGCGTACCTGATCTCGCGCGGCATCGCGAAGGCGTCGCGCGTCCTGGAGCAGTAACCGGTCTCTCTTCGCGACATGTCCAGGGCCTGGCCCTGGACATGTCGCTCTGGGTCAGACGGTCTCGAACTGCAGCTTGCGCGCCTCGCGCGGGATCGCCGTCGGGTAGTTCCGCGTGAGGCACGCGCGGCAGAACTGCGACGCCGGGCGCTGCGTCGACGCCTGCAGGCCTTCGAGCGACAGGTACGCGAGCGAGGTGGCGCCGATGTGCTCGCGCACCGCCTCGACCGTCTTGTTCGCGGCGATCAGCTCGTCCGGATCGGCGAAGTCGATGCCGTAGTAGCACTGGGAGATCACCGGCGGCGCGGACACGCGCACGTGCACCTCCGCCGCCCCGGCGTCGAACAGCATCTGCACGATCTGCCGCGTCGTGTTGCCACGCACGATCGAGTCGTCGACCGCGACGATGCGCTTGCCCGAGACCTCGGCGAGCGGATTGAACTTCAGCCTGATGCCCTGCTCCCGCAGGCCCTGGTCTGGCTCGATGAAAGTGCGCCCGACGTAGCGGTTCTTGATCAGGCCCTCGCTGAACGGGATGTTCAGCGCACGAGAGAAGCCGATCGCCGCGGGCGTTCCCGAGTCCGGGATCGGCATGACGAGATCGGCCTCGACAGGAGCCTCCTCGGCAAGGCGCTCGCCCATGCGGACGCGAGCTCCGTGCACCTCGACGCCCGACAGCCGCGAGTCCGGCCGCGCCAAATAGAAGAACTCGAAGATGCAGAGCGCGCCGCCGTCGTCTTCCGGGACGACCTGGTGCGCCTCCACGTCCTCGTCGATCAGCAAGAGCTCGCCGGAGCGCACCTCGCGCTCTACCTCGGCGCCGACGAGGTCGAGCGCGCACGTCTCGGACGCGACGACCCAATCGCCGTCGAGCCGGCCGAGCGAAAGCGGGCGCATGCCGCGCGGGTCGCGGAACGCGATCAGCTTCCCTTCGCTGAGCGCGACGACGGAGAACGCGCCGTCGAGCCGGCGCATCGCGTTGGCGACCGCCTCGGCTAGCGGCGCCGGGTCGTTGGCGATCAGGGCCGCGATCACCTCTGTGTCGGCGGTCGTTGCGAGCCGGTGCCCGTCGGCTGCGAGCCCGTCGCGCAGCTCGGCGGCGTTGGTGAGGTTGCCGTTGTGACCGAGGGCGATGGTGCGGGCGCTCCCGTGCTGCACGAGCGGCTGCGCGTTCCACCACTGAGACGAGCCCGTCGTCGAGTAGCGCGTGTGCCCGATCGCCAGCTCGCCGTGCAGTCCGCGGAGCTTCTGCTCGTCGAACACCTGCGTCACCAGCCCCATGTCGCGCAGCGTCGTCAGCCGGCCGTTGTCGGAGACCGCGATCCCCGCGGATTCCTGGCCGCGGTGCTGCAGCGCGAACAGGCCGAAGTAGGTCAGGCGCGCGACGTCGCGCTCGGGCGAGCGGATGCCGAACAGTCCGCACATCAGCCGACCGTCCCGATCTGCTGCAGGCCCTTGTGGCCGAGCCGCTCGACGTTCTCCGGCGCGCAGGCGAGCACGATCTGGCCGCCCGGCGCAGCCGGCGGCAGCTCGACGTGAGCGGCGATCCCGCTGTGCTCCTCCGCCTCGCGCAGCGCCTGCACGATGCCGCCGTCCGAGACGTCGTGCGCCAGCGTCAGCACAGGCGCAGCCTTCCAGACATAACGGACGAGCGCGGCCTCCGCCGCGAGCTCGAGGTCGCCCGGCGCGGTGGCGACGAGGACGACGTCACCCGGCTGCCAGCGGTCGGGGACGAACCTGACGTCCGGCACGAGCCCGACGCAGCCGACGACGGGCGTCGGCGGGATCGACCGGCCGTCGGTGTCGTTGTAGAGCGAGACGTTCCCCGAGACGACTGGGATCCCGAGCGCCTCTGCCGCCGCCGCGAGCCCGGCGATCGCCTGCTCGAGCTCCCAGCCGATGTCCGGCTTCTCTGGATTGCCGAAGTTGAGGCAGTCGGTCAGCGCGAGCGGCTCGCCGCCCGCGCAGGCGACGTTGCGAGCGGCCCCGAGCACGGCGAGGACGCCGGCGCGATAAGGGTCGCGCTCGCCGGGCGGCGGACCCTGGAGCGAGACCGCCAGGCCGCGCAGCGACGGTCGCAGCCGCAGCACCGCGCCGTCCAGGCCGGGCCGGCGAACCGTGCGCGAGCCCACGAGCTGGTCGTACCGCTCGTAGATCCACGTCTTCGGCTCGACGTTCGCGGGCGACACGTCGACGTGTGCCAGGGAATGCGGCTCGCGCTCGACTTCGTAGCGGGGGCACTCGTCGGTGAGGAGGTGCGCCGGAATCTCCCCGCAGAGCTCGCCGTCGTGGAACGCCCGCAGATCGCCGGTGTCGGTGGCGTCGCCGATCGGCGTGCACGGCAGCTCCCACTGCGCGCAGACGCGACGCACCGCGTCGAGCATCTGCGGGCGGACAACGGCCACCATCCGCTCCTGCGACTCCGAGATCATGATCTCCCAGGGCTCCATGCCGGTCTCGCGCAGCGGGACGCGGTCGAGGTGCACGTCGATGCCGGCGCCGTCGCCCGCCATCTCGGCGAGGGCCGACGCCAGCCCGGCGGCCCCGCAGTCCTGCAGCGACTCGACGAGGCCGCCGTCGACGAGCTCGAGCGACGCCTCGATCAGCTTCTTGCCGGTGAACGGGTCGCCGATCTGCACCGACGGCCGCTTGTCGGGATCGTCCTCGCCGAGCTCCGCACTCGCGAGCACGGACGCGCCGCCGATGCCGTCGCGGCCGGTGTGCGCGCCGAACAGCACGACGTGCGCTCCAGGGACGTACGCGCGAGCAGATAGGAGCCGTAGGCTGGGCAGCAGGCCGACGCACATCGCGTTGACAAGGCAGTTGTCGCGGTAGGCCTCGTCGAAGACGGCCTCGCCGCCGACGGTCGCGACGCCGACGGAGTTGCCGTAGTGGCCGATTCCCGCGACCGCGCGCCTGAAGTGATGGTCGGGCTCGGCGAAGCGGAGGCCGTCGAGGAGCGCGATCGGGCGCGCACCCATCGCGACGATGTCCCGCAGAATTCCGCCGACGCCGGTTGCCGCGCCCTGGAACGGCTCGACCGCGGAGGGGTGGTTGTGCGACTCGACCTTGAACGCAACCGCCTCCCCGTCACCGAGGTCGATCACGCCGGCGTTCTCGCCGGGGCCTTGCAGCACCCGCTCGCCGCCCGACGGCAGGCGCCTCAGCAGCAGCGCCGAATGCTTGTACCCGCAGTGCTCCGACCAGAGCAGCGAGAAGACGGCGAGCTCGAAATGGTTCGGGTCGCGGCCGAGCAGCTCCCGGATGCGGTCGAGCTCCTCGTCGGTCAGCCCCAGCGCGCGGTGGAGCGGCTGTTCCGGCGCGACCTGCGTCAAGGATCGGAGTGTAGCCGGGGAGTCAGACATGGCCCCGGGTACGTTTCGTGGCTGTGAGCCGCCGCCCGTTGCCCATGCTGCTCGCCCTGGCGGCGATCTGGGGCTCCTCGTTCATGTTCATCAAGGTCGCGGTGCGGGAGGTAACGCCCGGCGAGGTCGTCTTCGGCCGCGTGCTGGTGGGGACGATCGCGCTGCTGCCGGCCGTGCCGTTCCTCGGCGGCTGGGGGCCGACGTGGGCGGGGCTGCGTCGCTGGGCGGGGCCGCTGCTGCTGCTGGGGATCTTCAACGCTGCGCTGCCGTTCTGGCTCTTGGCCTGGAGCGAGAAGCGGCTCGACTCGGGACTGGCGGCGGTGCTGCAGGCCTCGATGCCGTTGTTCACGGCGCTCTTCGCCTACTGGTTCACGCGCAGCCAGCGCGTGACCGGCGCGAAGCTCGTGGGCGTCTTCGTCGGCTTCCTCGGCGTGCTGCTGCTGGTCGGCGCGCAACCGAGCGGCGATGTGCTGTCCGCGCTGGCCGTGCTCTTGACGGCACTGCTCTACGCCGGATCGTCCGTCTACGCCGGCGTCGTGTTGCGCGAGACGCCGGCGCTCGTGACGTCCCTCGGCGCGCTCGGGTTCGCGACGCTCGCGACGCTGCCGCTCGGGTTGACCGAGCTCCCCGGCGAGACGCCGAGCTGGAAGGCGATCGCATCGATCGTCGCGCTCGGCGCGGTCGGCCTCTCCATCGCGTATCTCCTCTACTTCACGCTGATCGCCGGAGCCGGCGCGCCGTACGCGGCGCTCGTCACGTACCTCGTTCCGGCGCTGGCACTCGTCTACGGCGCCGTCATCCTTGACGAGCCGGTGACGGCCTCCGCGATCGGCGGGCTGCTGCTGATCCTCGCGGGAGTCGCGCTCGGGACCGGGACGATAGGGTCCGGACGCATGAGCGGGCTCCTCGACGACCATGTCGGGCGTTTCAACGCCGGCGTGAAGACCGGCGAGTGGGAGCCTATGGTGGACAGGTTCGCGGAGGACGCGGAGATGGAGTTCCGCGGCGTGCCCGTCGGGCCATTCGTCGGCCGCGACGCGATCGCTGCGGCCTACCGCCAGCAGCCGCCCGACGACGAGCTGCGCGTCCTCGAGCAGCGGCAGCTCGACGGGCGGATCGAGGCGCGGTATGCATGGCTTGCGGAACCGGACGTCGCCGCGGGCGAGATGATCCTGATACCGGAGAACGGCGCTATCCGTAAGCTCGTCGTGACCTTCGACCGAGGAGTGACCTGGGACTGATGGCCGAGTACCTCCACACGATGCTCCGCATCACCGATCCGGAAAAGAGCCGGAAGTTCTACGAGGCGCTCGGGTTCACGTTCAGCCGCGACATGGACATCGTCCGGAACGGCGAGAAAGAAGCGACGAACTACTTCTACTCCATGGGCGACCACGAGAACGTGCTCGAGCTGACCTACAACCACGACGGGCGCACGTACGACCTCGGCGACGCCTACGGCCACATCGCCGTCGGGGTCGACGACCTCGGGCAGACGCTCGAACAGCTCGGCGGCCAGGGCATCGAGCCGGAGCGGGAGCCGTACCGCGTGCGCGAAGGTGGCTCGCTGATCTGCTTCGTGCGCGACCCCGATCAGTACCGCGTCGAGCTGATCGACCGCAGCGGCAAGTAGCTACATCCCGATCGCGACCAGCTGCGCGACGACATCCTGGAGCGGCTGCGTCGCGTCGATCTCGTGGGTGCTGGTCCGGCGCAGCAGCGGCTCGACCTCTGCAAGATCGCGGAGGATGACGTCGCGTTCCTCCGTCGACTTGCCGTAGCGGTTACTCGTCCGGTCGGCGACGCGCTCGAGCAGCACCGTGGCCGGTGCGCTCAGGAGCACGACGGCGTCGAACTGCGTGTAGAACCGCCCCTGGTTCGAGACGGCGCCCGAGACGAACAGCGTCCTGCCCCGCTCCCGGTCGAGCAACTCCGCGATCCGCTCTTCGACCCACACGTAACCGCCTTCGTCCTCGGACCACATCGTCCAGCCGGGCTCGTCCGTGTCCACCGTCTCGAAGCCGCGCTTCCGTAGCTCGGCGAGCGCGCTGGACTTGCCCGTCCCGGACATTCCGGTGACCAGGACCCGCCTCAGTGTCGGTTCTCGCGGTGCTGCGACGCGCCCTCGACGGCGTGCAGCCACGGCTCGCGTCGCTTGATCCAGATCTCCGCTTCCGGCTGCAGCTCGAACGGCGCGTCGTCCAGCGAGCCGATCCGGATCTCGACGACCTCGTCGTCGAGGCACAGCAGCCGTGAGCCGCATCGCGGACAGAAGCTGCGGCCCTCGAACGTCGCGAGCTCGCCTTCGAGGTCGAACCGCTCCCGCGGCCACTGTGCGTAGACCGTGAACGCGCTGCCGGATTCCTTCCGGCAGTCGGCGCAGTGGCAGCGCCCGACGTGCTCCGGCACGCCGCGCACGCTGTACCGGACCGCGCCGCAGAGGCAGCCGCCGGTTCGGAGCCGCTCCTCGTTCACTTCAGCCTGATCAGACCTGCCGGCGTCGGCTCGAAGCCGCAGGCGTCGAAGTAGAACGGGGCGAGCTCGTCGTCGAAGTCCACGTGCAGCCACTCGTGCCCGGCCTCCTGCGCCCGCTCGGCGGCGAAAGCGACGACGCGCTTGCCGATGCCCCGCCGCTGAGACGACCCGCGCGTCTTCGTGTCGAGCAGAAATGCGTGGCAGTCGCCGTCGCTGACGACGTTCACGAAGCCGACGACCATGCCGTCCGCGTCGCGTGCCGTGACCCAGCCGAAGCTGTGCGGCCGGATCCGCTCCCACCAGCCGGGCCACGGCTTGCCGCCGTGCGACTCGACGAGGTCGACCATCTCCGTGTCGTCGAGCGGCCCGCGCCACTCCAGGACGATCCCGCCGGGCAGCGAGCGACTCATCGGCGGAGCGATCCGAGCGTGCGCTCGAGCTCGGCGACGAACGGCTCGATGAACTGCGTCTCGCCGGTCTCGTAGCGCTTCGCGACGAAGTTCGTCGGGAAGACGGTGAAGTCCGACGGCCCCCGGACGGCGATCTCGGTGCCTTGCTCGTCGCTGAAGACCGCGCACTCGAGGCCGAAGCGGTCGACGAGGTGCTGGCCGAGCGCGAGCCCTACGACGTTGACGCGGTCGTTCTGCTCCGACGGCTCGGTGCCGCGCGTTTGCTCCCAGAGCTCGTCGAGCGCGGTCGGGCTGAGCTCAGCTTCGCCGAGCGCGCGTCGCGCTGCGGCGACGTGCGCGGCCACCCACTCGCGTTCGGCGTCGTTCAGCGGCTCGACCTGCTCACTCACTGTCGCGAGAGTAGCCCGAAGTCACACTTCCGACACATGCCCGTCACACACTCGCGCAAATCTCCGCGCTACGTTGCCTGGCATGGCGACGAAGACAGCAAAACCGAAGACGATCGCGACGCCGTGGGGCGACGCGCACGCAGTCGAGCAGCTGACGATCCAGCAGCGCGCAGGTGAGAAGCGCTTCGCGACGCTCGTGCAGCTGCTGGAGACGGACAAGGGTGAGCGCATGGTGCGCTTCGCCTACACCACCGACGGCGTCAGCCGCCGCGGGCCGGTGACGCTCAGGCTGCGCGATCTCGAGCGCTTGCGCGCGGCGCTCGCGGAACATCCGGGCGTCGCGGAGGCTCTCGTGGGAGGTGATGTCTAGACGAGTGGGAGAGCGTGCTCGCGGGCCGACTCGACAAGCGACGACAAGATCAGTGCACCGTCCGCCGAGCCGAGGAGCGGGTCGACGGCATGCTCGGGATGCGGCATTAGCCCCATCACGTTGCCGCGCTCGTTGACGACACCCGCCACGTCATCACGCGAGCCGTTGACAGGCTCGCCATAGCGCAGGACGATCTGCCGCCGCGTCTCGAGCTCTGCATAGAGGTCGTCGTCCGCGTACCAGTTCCCTTCGCCGTGCTTCACGGGGATGGTGAGCGTCTGCCCTTCCTCGCAGCGCGTCATGAACGGCGTGTCGGTGCGCTCGACGACGAGGGGGACGTCCCGGCACACGAACGACAGGGACTCGTTCCGGCGGAGAACGCCCGGCAACAGGCGTGCCTCGCAGAGGATCTGGAAGCCGTTGCAGACGCCGAGGACGAGGCCGCCGGCGGACGCGAACTCGACGACGGCTTCCATTGCCGGCGCGAAGCGCGCGATCGCCCCGCAGCGGAGGTAGTCCCCGTACGAGAACCCGCCCGGGAGGACCACCGCATCGAGGTCCGGCAGCGACGTCTCGGTGTGCCAGACGAAGATCGCCTCCGCGTCGAGGGCCGAGAGCGCCCACAGCGCGTCGCGGTCGTCGCACGCACCCGGGAACCGAAGAACGCCGATGCGCGGTTGCGGGCCCGTCACGCTACGGCTCCGCGAGCTCGATCTCGTAGCTCTCGATCAACGGGTTCGCGAGGAGCTGTTCGCACATCCGCTCGACCTCCGCGCGAGCCGCGGCCGCGTCCGTCGCGTCGACGTCCAGGTCGACCACACGGCCGATCCGGGCTTCGCCGACGGAAAAGCCGAGCTGGCGGAGCGACGACTCGACCGCCTGCCCTTGCGGGTCGAGGATTCCCTGCTTCGGCCGCACGAGCACCGTCGCCTTCACCGCAGCACCACGTCCGGATCGGCGAGGTAGTCGTCGAAGTGCAGCTCTGTCAGCCGCTCGAAGGCCTCGACGTATCGCGCCCGTGTTCCGGCGACAACGTCGTTCGGAAGCTCCGGGCCGGGAGCCGTCTTGTCCCAGCCGAGCGACTCGCAGTAGTCGCGTGCGTACTGCTTGTCGAACGAGGGCTGCGGCCCGCCGGGGCTGTACCCGTCGACCGGCCAGAAGCGCGACGAGTCCGGCGTCAGCGCTTCGTCGGCGAGCACGAGCCGGCTCTCCTCGTCGAGCCCGAACTCGAACTTCGTATCGGCAATGATGATCCCGCGCGCGCGGGCGTGCTCCGCCGCGAACCGGTACAACGCGATCGAAACGCGCTCGACCTCGTCGAAGAGCTCCGCGCCGACGAGCTCCGCCGCGCGCTCGCGGTCGATGTTCTCGTCGTGTCCCGTCGTCGCCTTCGTGGCCGGCGTGAAGATCGGCTCCGGCAGCTCCGCCGACTCGGTCAGCCCGTCGGGCAAGACGTGCCCGCAGACGGCGCCGCTCGCCGTGTAGTCCTTCCAGCCGGACCCGGAGAGGTAGCCGCGCACGACGCACTCGATCGGGAGCATGTCGAGGCGGCGGCACTCGGTCGAGCGTCCATCCGTGCGCAGCGCAAGCAGGTGGTTCGCGCAGACGTCGCGCGTGCGCGCGAACCAGAACGCCGATAGGCCCGTGAGGACGCGGCCCTTGTCGGGGATCTCGGTCGGCAGGACGACGTCGAACGTGGAGATGCGGTCGCTCGCGACGAGCAGCAGGCGGTCGTCGTCGAGGGCGTAGAGCTCGCGGACTTTCCCGCTGCCGACGTGCAGGGCGGCCTCAGGCATGGACGGGTTCCTCCTTCCGGACGAGGGAGTGCATGCGGTCGAACACGGTGTCGACGTGGCGGACGGTGGCATCGAGGTCGAAGACCGCGTCGAGATGGACGCGCCCCGCGAGCCCGTCGTCCGCCCGGACGAGCTCGGTGAAGTCGGTCTCCTCTTCCCACGCGCGCATCGCGTGTGCCTGCACCGCGCGATAGGCCTCGTCGCGCGGCAGACCCGACTCGACGAGCGCGAGCAGCAGGCGATGGCTGAAGAAGAGCCCGTGGCTCGCGTCGAGGTTGCGGCGCATCCTTTCGGGATAGACGACGAGGCTCTCGACGATCCAGTGGAAGCGGTCGAGCATGTAGTCGAGCGCGAGGAACGAGTCCGGCAGGACGATCCGCTCGGCCGACGACTGCGAGATGTCGCGCTCGTGCCAGAGGGGGACGTTCTCCATCCCGACGAGCGCGTTCGCACGGACGACGCGAGCCAGTCCGCAGATCCGTTCGGCCACCTTCGGGTTCCGCTTGTGCGGCATCGCGGACGAGCCCTTCATGCCCTGGGCGAACGGCTCCTCGACCTCGCGCACCTCGGTGCGCGCGAGGTGGCGGATCTCCGTGGCGAAGCGCTCGAGCGACGTCGCGGTGAGCGCGAGCGTGTTGAGCAGGTCCGCGTGGCGGTCGCGTGCGATCACCTGCGTCGAGAGCGGGTCGGGCTCGAGGCCGAGTCGCTCACAGGCGATCCGCTCGACGTCCGGCTCGAGCTGCGCGTACGTGCCGACGGTGCCGGACAGCTGCCCGACGCGATTGGTCTCGAGCGCGCTCACCAGCCGCGTCCGTGTGCGGTCGAGCTCGAAGGCCCAGCCGGCGAGCTTCCAGCCGAACGTCGTCGGCTCCGCATGGATGCCGTGGGAGCGTCCGATGCAGATCGTCGTTCGGTGCGCTTCGGCCTGAGCGACGACCGCCTCGAGCGAGCGGTCGATGCCGTCGAGGATGAGTCGGCCGGCGTCCTGGATCTGCAGCGACAGGGCGGTGTCGACCACGTCCGACGACGTCAGGCCGTAGTGCACCCAGCGGCCCGCAGGCCCGAGTTGCTCGCCGACGGCGTCGACGAAGGCGGCCACATCGTGGTCGGTGAGCCGCTCGATCTCCGCGACGCGCTCGGGTGACGGCGGCACTGCGTGCGCGCGGATCTCGGTGACGTCGTCGGCCGGCAAGGCGCCGATCTCGGCCCACCCTTCGAGGGCGGCAAGCTCGACGTCCAGCCAGCGAGCGAGCCTGCTCTCGTCCGACCAGATCTTGGCCATGGCCGGGCGGGCGTAGCGCGCGATCACTGCTCTCCAGTCTAGAGAGGCGTCAGGAGGGCGGCCCGAGGATCCTGGCGGCGAGCACGGCGGCGTTCTTCGCGCCGTCGACGCCGACGCAGGCGACCGGGACGCCGGGCGGCATCTGGACGATCGAGAGGAGCGCGTCGAGGCCGTCGAGCACGCTCTTCGACGATCGCAACGGCACGCCGATCACGGGCAGGTCGGTGTGCGCGGCGAGCACGCCGGGCAGCGCGGCGGCGAGGCCTGCGCCGGCGATCAGGACGCGCAGGCCGCGCTCGCGCGCAGTGCGTCCGTACTCGGCCACGGCGTCCGGCTGGCGGTGCGCCGACCGCACCTCGAACTCGTGCGCGATTCCCCGAGCGTCCAGCTCGTCGAGCGCGTCCTGCATCCGCTCGCGGTCGGACTCCGACCCGACGACGATGCCGACGAGCGGCTCAGGCATGCGTCACGGCGGCGATGTCGCGGCGGTAGCGCATGCCCGGGAACGAAATCAGCTCGCACGCCTCGTACGCGCGGTCGCGCGCGGCGGCCACGCTCGCGTCGACGGCGGTGACGTTCAGGATGCGTCCGCCGTTCGTGACGATCTGGTCGCCTTTGAGCGCCGTGCCGGCATGGAACACGAGCGCGCCCGTGCCCTCGGCG
>JBKOVW010000092.1:0-4618 GCA_046724095.1 Actinomycetota bacterium
CGGCGCAGTCGCTTTCGCGTCGACGGCATCCCCGTGGGCGAGCGGCTCGGCGACCGCGTCCCGACGCCGCAGCCGCCCGGGGAGTGGGGCTCGATCATCGGCGTCGCGGCGACCGACGCTCCGCTGCTGCCGCACCAGTGCGACCGGCTCGCGCAGCGGATCGGTCTCGGCGTCGCGCGCGTCGGTGGTACCGCCGCGCATACGAGCGGCGACCTCTTCTTCGCGTTCTCGACGGCGAACCGCGGCCTCGACGCAGCGCGGGGAGAGATCCCGCTGCGGATGCTCTCGGACGGCGAGATCACGCCCTTCTACGCCGCGGTGATCGACGCGACGGAGGAGGCGATCCTCAATGCCATGCTCGCGGCGGAGACGATGACCGGCCGCGACGGCCACACCGTCTACGCCCTCGACGGCGAGCTGTTGAAGGAGGCCCTCAGGCGATCCTGAGCCGTCGCCGCTCGAGCGGACGGGCGCGCAGGGCGCGGCGGTCGTGCTCGGTCAGATCCTCGACCGCGGCCCAGCCGACGTAGCCGCAGCGAGGGCATTCGGGATTGACCTTCCGCAGCGGGGGGTCCTGAGCTTGCCTGTGACTGCCGCAGCGGAGGCACTCGACCACGAGTGACTCCATGGGCTCATTCTCCTCGGCCGGGGAACGCGCAGGCGTCCCCCGGCCGGGTGATCGGTCAGGGCGTGGCCGTCGTAGCCCACGCGTCCTGGGAGAGCGGACCGTTGCCCGTCCACGCCAGCGCGACCTTGCTCGCCGTCGAGTCGATGCCGAGATAGTCACCCATGAAGGGCGTCCCTCCGGCCCCGCGCGGCGGTTGCGAATCGCCGTCGATCCCTGTCTGAACGACGGTGCGGGTCATCGTCGTCCCGCCGGGCGCGACCTGGCCGTAGTCGACGTCCATCAGTCCGGTCGACTCGACGTAGTCGTAGAAGATCGTGTCGACGCGACCGCCCCGCGTGACGGACATCCACGGCATCACCTCGTCATGTGTCCCGCTCGTCAGCTGCAGCTGCGACGGGAACGACGCGCCGCGATCGGTCGACTTGGCCAGATACATGTGCAGATTCCCGGTCGCGTAGTCGCCGGTCAGCTCGTACACCTTGCCGGTGGCGTCGACGCCGATCGATGCCTGCATCGACGTGCGCCAGCTCTCGCCGGGCAACGTCATCGGCGCGGGGACGAGATCGCGCACCTTCACGCTCCGCGTGAAGGCGGTCTCCCCGGGCCGGAGCTGGCTCACGACCACGGACTGCTCGTTCCATTCGTTCACGTGCTGCCATATGCCCGACGTTGCGTAGACAGTCCCGTCCGGCGCGCCCGCCAACGACACGTCGAACACGTCCGGTGAATTCGACTTGAAGTCAGCCGCGATGCGGTAGGGCCCCGACCAGGCCGTGCCGGACGAGTTCGAGATCAACGCCCAGGAGTTCGCCTGGAGACCGCTCCACGTCGTGTAGCCGAGCAGCGCCCGGTTGTTGTAGTGGTCGATCGTCATCATCGGATGGTCGAGGTTCCCGGCCTTCGTGGCGGCCGACGCGACCTGCTGCGGCGCCGCCCAGGTCTGGCCGCCGTCCGTCGACCGCGAGACGTAGATCGCCGTCGGCTTCTTGACGCTCCATGCGTTGCACGTGAAGAGCGCCGTCCCGTCGTTGAGGAAACCGACTGACGGATCACCGGCGCCGTAGTCGTACGTCGGGTTTCCGCCGGCCGGCGTCATGCCGCGCAGCCAGTCGGTCTGCCACGTCCTGCCGCCGTTGGTCGTCCAGCCGACGCCGCAGGAGTTGCCGACGCCGTAGTCGTTCCAACCCGCGATCATGTTCGACGGGTTCGTCGGGTTGATCGCGATGTCGAGCTCGTTGTCGCCGGTGTCGTCGTGCGTGATGTTGACGGGCGTCTGAACAGTCGCCGCCTGTGCCGCGGACACGCCGATCGCAAGCACCAATGCCGCGACGACGGCGAACCACATTTTCAGCTTCACGAGACCTCCCCTAGGTCGCTCCCCGGATCGGCGGAGCGTAGCTCTCTCAGGCGGTTTCGGCGACCTGCTCCGCGGCCTCGAGCAGCTCGTCCCACGTGCGCAGCTTCACGCGAGGGCGTCCGAGCTTCTCGCCGGCACTCCGCTCGAGCTCGTCGATCGACGCCCAGCCCGAGTACACGACCGCGCGAACGCCGCGCTCCGCCAGAACGGACTCGACCGCATCGGGCGCGGCGTCCGGGTTGTGCGTGATCCGCCCGGCCTCCACGTCCTCGAGCAGGCGCGCGACCGTGTCGGTGGCGTCCTTCTTGTTCGTCCCGATGATCCCCGTCGGTCCGCGCTTGATCCAGCCCGCGCAATAGGTGCGCTCGGCCCCGCTGACACGGCCGCCCTCGTTGCGGATCGTCCCGCGCGCATCGTCGAACGGCACGTCCGGCAGGCCGACCCCGCGATAGCCGACGCTGCGAAAGACGAGCCCGCACTCGAGCGTCTCGTGCTCGTCGGTCGCGACCGCGACGAGCCGGCCGTCCTGATCCTCCAGCCGGTTCTTTACGAGCTCGATCGACTCGACGCGCGACTCGCCGTGGATCGCGACGGGCGAGCGGAGGAAGAGGAAGCGGATCACGAGCTGCTTCCCGGTCCGCTCCCGCGCGGCGAACTCGCGCAGGACATCCATGTTCCGCTTGACATGCGTGTCGCTCTCGTCGGCGCCTTCGAGATCGGCGCCGTCGACGCGGACGTCGGCGCCCGCGAGCTCGCCCATCTCCTTCAGCTCCTGCGTTGTCCACGACGCCTGCGCCGGTCCACGCCGGCCGACGATCACGATCTCGCGCACGGGCGACGAAGCGATCGCGTCGATCGCAGGATCGGTCGTATCGGTCGGCGCGAGCTCCTCCGGCGTCAGCGCCAGCATGCGCGCAACGTCGAGCGCGACGTTGCCGTTGCCGATGACCACGGCGCGCTCGACGTTCAGGTCGAACGGCAGCTCCTGGTAGTCGGGGTGGCCGTTGTACCAGGCGACGAACTCCGTAGCCGACCACGAGCCGGGCAGATCCTCGCCGGGGATGCCCAGCCGCTTGTCCGTCTGCGCACCGAATGCGTAGACGACGGCGTCGTAGAGACGGACGAGATCCTGATGCGACAGGTCGCGCCCAATCTCGACGTTGCCGAAGAACCGAAAGCCCGGCTTCTCGGCGATGCGCTCGAAGGCGCGCGAAACGCTCTTCAACTTCGGGTGGTCCGGCGCAACACCCAACCGCACGAGCCCCCAGGGCGTAGGCAGCCGCTCGAGCATGTCCACCTCAAACCCGGGCTCTGCGTCGAGCAGAGCGCCAGCCGCGTAGAACCCCGCAGGGCCGGAACCGACAACGGCTACGCGAAGGGCAGGCATGGAACGATCGTATGCCGCCCCCACAACAGGCCGGAGGTTAGAGCAGGCGCAGCCGCTCTAACCGCAGCCCGAGCCGAACTCATGCCGACGGCCGGGCCTCCCGGCCGCCGGCGGGCCACCCCAATCGCCAAGCAGCAAGAAGCGTGCGAGCTCAGCTCGCACGCGTTCGCGCGAAGCGCAGTACCTGACGCGTAGCGAAAGCGAAGCTGTCGCTACGCCGAGCAGCCCGAACCACAGCCGCCGATGTCGGCGTCTGTGTCGCCCTCTTCCACCTGGAAGGAGTGGCCGCAACCGCAGGACGAGGCAGCGTTCGGGTTGTTGATGGCGAAGCCGGACGACTGGATCGTGTCGACGTAGTCGATCTCCGCGCCCTGGAGGTACGGCGCGCTAAAGGGGTCGACGACGACCTGCACGTCGTGCATCTCGAACTCGAGGTCGCCCTCGACCGGCCCGCGGTCGAACCCGAGCCCGTACTGGAAGCCCGAGCAGCCGCCGCCCTGAATCGCGACGCGCAGCACGCTGACGTCGGTCTCTTCCGACATCAGCTCCTTGATCTTCGTGGCCGCCGCCTCGGTGACGGTCATCAGCGGCACGACGCGTTCGGAAATCGCCATTTCGAGACCGATCGTAGCAACGGCCTCGGCTCCTCCGAATCCCCCAACTGAGACGTCGCTTGCGATGTCGCCTAGAGCTCGTGCGCGCTCTGCGCGCACGAGCGGCTAACCCAACACCCTGGTCACGCACCACCCGAACACTTGCGGGCGGCGCCGGATCGAGGTCAACTTTGTGACAGTCGTCTCGCGCATAGCTAGGCCGTTTTCGCCATTCTTCGTATCGCCAAGGGGGACCTGTTAGGTTCCCGTCCGCTCGACGGGGAGGCACGCGTGCTCGACAACTGGCTGCCGTTCCTGATCTACGCGATCTTCGCGCTGGTCATTCCCGCATCGATGATGTGGTTCTCGTTCGTCTTCGCGACGCGGCCGCACCGCCGCATGCGTGCACGGACGATCCCCTTCGAGTCGGGCGTGTCGGCCGGCCCGCCGCGCGAGCAGCGCTTCACGATCAGCTTCTACCTCACGGCGATGCTCTTCATCGTCTTCGACATCGAGATCGTGTTCCTGTATCCGCTGGCGGTGATCCTCCACCAGCTGGCGTGGTTCGGATTCCTCGAGTTCCTCTTCTTCGTCGTGATCCTCGTCGTCGCGTACGTCTACATCTGGCGGAAAGGCGCCCTGGAATGGCAATA
>JBKOVW010000056.1:0-3330 GCA_046724095.1 Actinomycetota bacterium
CGGCAACATCGCGTCGGGCCGCGTCATCGGCGAGTTCGCGTCGCACGGCCCGTACGACGTCATCGTCCACAACGCCGCGACGGGCGTGATCCGCGCGGCGCTCGAGACGGAGGACAAGCACTGGGACTGGACGCTCGCCGCAAACGCCCGCGCGCTTCTGTCACTCGCACGCGCGTGCGCGCCGGACATGAAGCCCGGCTCGTCGATCGTCGCCATCTCGTCGCTCGGGTCGATCCGCGTGCTCGAGGACTACCTCCTCGTCGGGACGTCGAAAGCCGCTCTGGAATCGGTCGTCCGCTACCTCGCCGTCGAGCTGGCGCCGAGAGGTATCCGCGTCAACGCCGTCTCGGCCGGCGTCGTCGAGACGGAAGCGCTCGACTACTTTCCGAACCGCGAGCAGATGCTGCTCGCGGCACGTGAACGCACGCCGGCCGGCCGCATGGTCGAGCCGGCCGACGTCGCCGGCGCCGTCGCGTTCCTCTGCTCTCCCGATGCGGAGATGGTCCGCGGGCAGACGCTGATCGTGGACGGCGGGTACTCGCTCCTCGTCTGATGGAGCCGACCGAGCACAACCGCCGCGCGTGGGACGAGATCCATCGCCTGCGCGCCGAGGCGCTGGCCGGCGAACGCGGGTTGCCGAATCCGGTGCGTCACGCGCTTGCCGATCTGAGCGACAAGCGCGTGCTGCACCTGCAGTGCGGGACGGGTGAGGCGACCGCCCAGCTCGCGGAGCTCGGCGGCATCGTCACCGGCGTCGACTCCGCCGGGGCGTCGCTCGAGACGGCGCGCGAACGGTGGCCGTCGATCCTCTGGGTCCAGGCCGACCCGCAGGCGCTTCCGCGCGAGCTGCGCCGCGGGCGGTTCGACCTCGTGTATGCGGGCCTCGGGTCGCTCGCGGCAGTCCTCGAGCTCGACCCGTGGCTGCGCAGCATCGCGTCGACGCTCCGGAACGGCGGCGACTTCCTGCTCTACGAGGAGCACCCCGTCGCGCTCGTCGTCGACGGATTGATGCATTGGCGCGAGAGCTACTTCGACCCTCGCTCGCGCCGCCTGGGGCAGATCGTGACGTCGGCGGCGCGGAACGGCTTCGCGATCCGCGCGCTCGAGGAGTACCCGGCCCGCGGCGACAGCTGGCGCCGCCACGACGCGCGCGTGCCTGGGACGTTCCTCCTTTACGCCCAACGGGCATAGAAGGGCCGTGGGCATTCCCGTCAGCCTCATCCTCATCGCGGTGGGAGCAATCCTCGCCTTCGCGGTCAACCAGGATTCCGGCGCGACGGTCGACGTCGACGTCGTCGGGTGGATCCTCATGCTGGTCGGCCTCGCCGGCCTGCTGATCTCGCTGTTCTGGTGGGAGCGGTTCGGGCCCGGCTACTGGGGCTGGCACCGCGAAGCCGGCCCGTACGGCCCCGGGCCGCGCCCGGGCTACGGACGCCGGCGCAGGGTCGTCGAGGAGGAAGCGCCTCCGGGCGAGCCGCCGCCCGGACCGCCGCCTCCCTAGCGGGCCAGCCGCTCGAACACGTCGTCCAGCTCGTCGTCGGTGAGCGTGAACGGCGGCGCAGCCTGGATCAGGTTGCCGACCGGAATGACGAGCACACCGGCGTTCTGCGCCCGCTCCGCGTCGCCGTCCGCGATTCGCAGCAGCCCCTTTCCACGCCAGCCCGCGTCGTCGAAGCGCCCCGACAGCTCGTCGATGCGCGGCAGCAGCTTCGGCACCTCTTCGAGGACGACGAGCGCTCCCGCACACGCGAGTGGATTGCCGCTGTGCGTGTGCGTGTAGACGTCCTCGACGCCGAGGTCCCAGACGCCCTCGAGGCCGCGCCGGACGAACAGCGCCGCCGACAACGGCAGCCCGCCGCCGAGCGCCTTGCCGATGCAGAGGACGTCAGCGACATCGGCGCCGGGCCACATCTCGCCGAGGCGGCCGAGCCCGGTGAAGATCGCGTCGACGACGAGCAGCGCCCCCGCCTCGTCGCAGCGGCGCCGCAGCGTCGGCAGGAAGTCGTCGGGCGGGACGCGCGAGCCGCCGCGTCCCTGCACGGGCTCGACGACGACGACGCCGGCATCGTCCGGCAGCGGCCCGGGATCCTCGCCGTATCTCCCGCGATGCACGGGTCCCGGTAGCCAGGCCGCGAACGGCTCGCGGAAGCGCTCGAGCCCGGTCGCAGCGACGGCAAGCAGGCCCGTGCCGTGGTAGGCGCCGTCGAACGCGACGATGCCCGGCTTTCCCGTTGCCAGCAGCGCAGTGCGCAGCGCGATCTCGACGGCGTCCTCGCCGGTGACGCCGAGCTTGGCCGGCCAGGGCAGCGCGGCGCGCAGGCGCTGCGTCGCCTCCGCTTCCGCGAGGTCGCCGAGTGCGTGCACGACGGGAGCGCGCGCAACCGCTTCCCTGATCTTCGGACTGCCGTGACCGAGCACCGCGACGCCGAAGCCGCCGGTCAGGTCGAGGTACTCGCGTCCCTGCTCGTCCCAGACGCGGCAGCCCTCGGCGCGGGCCCAGATCACCGAGGCACCGCTTGCGGTGCCGACATCAGACACGCGAGCTTTGCTCGCGTGTCCGTCTGAAATGAGCAGCCGACCCGCGTGAACTCACCCAGAGCGGCGCGAACCGTTTCGGCCGATCATCCGGCCGAGCGTGTCTGCCGCGATGTAGCCGGCGATGCGCGGGTTCTCCTGCAGGCGGCGCAGCGAGTACGCGTACCACTGGCGGCCGAACGGGACGTAGATGCGCAGCTTGTGCCCTTCCACGACGAGCTCGTCGCCGCGCTCGGGCCGCACGCCGAGCAGCATCTGGAACTCGTAGTCCTCGCGCGCGAGGCCGCGCTCGGCCACCAGCCGCCGCCCTTCGCCGAGCAGCCACTCGTCGTGCGTGGCGATGCCGACGTAGCACCCGGCATCGAGCAGCGCCTCGAGCGAGCGCACGTACGACGCGCGGACGGCCTCGTAGTCCTGGTACGCGACATCGGACGGCTCGACGTAGATGCCCTTGCACAGGCGCACGCTCGGCCTCAGCTCCGCGAGCGCGGCGACGTCCGCCAGCGTCCGCCGGAGCATCGCCTGCAGCACGATGCCGACGTTCTCGTGGCCCTCCTCGCGGAGCTCGCGATAGAGGCGCAGCGTCTCGTCGGTGGTCGACGAGTCCTCCATGTCGATCCGGACGAAGTTGTCGCGCGACGCGGCATCGAGCACGACGGTGCGCAGGTTGTCGCGGCAGAGCTCGTGGTCGAGCTTCAGCCCGAGCCCGGTCAGCTTGACGCTCACGCCCGAGTCGAGCCCGCAGCGCTCGATGTCGGCGAAGACGTCCTGGTACGCGCGCACGATCGCGGCGGC
>JBKOVW010000250.1:0-22058 GCA_046724095.1 Actinomycetota bacterium
TGGCGCCGCTTGTACTCCGCGCGGTCGATCATCGACACGGCGCGCTCGACGATGTCCTTGTCGAACCCGTCGGCCGACAGCTCCTCGAGCGTGCGGTCGTGCTCGACGTATTCCTGCAGCACCTCGTCGAGCTTCGGATACGGCGGCAGCGAGTCCTGGTCGAGCTGGTTGTCGCGGAGCTCTGCGCTGGGCGCGCGATCGATGATCGACTGAGGGATCAGCTCGCGCCCCGCGCGCTCGTTCAGATAGCGCGCCAACCGGAACACGTCGGTCTTGTACACGTCCTTGAGCAGCGCGAAGCCGCCGGCCATGTCGCCGTACAGCGTCGCGTAGCCGACCGACAGCTCGGACTTGTTGCCGGTGGCGACGAGCATCCAGCCGAACTTGTTCGACAACGCCATCAGCAGCACACCGCGAGCGCGCGCCTGGATGTTCTCTTCGGTCAGGTCCGGCTTCGTGCCGCTGAACGCCTCGGCGAGCGCGGCGTCGAACGCGTCGACGATCGAGCCGATCGGGATCTCCCGGAAGGAACAGCCGAGCCTCTCGGCGAGCCGCTGCGCATCCGTGCGCGTGCCCTCGGACGAGTAGCGCGACGGCATCGAGACGCAGTGCACACGCTCGGGGGCGAGCGCCTCCGCCGCGAGTGCCGCGGTCACGGCGGAGTCGATGCCGCCCGAGACGCCGACGACGACGTCCCGGAAACCGTTCTTGTCGACGTAGTCGTGTAGGCCGAGCTCGAGCGCGAGCCGCATCTGCTCCAGGTCGTCGACGAACGGCGCGACGGCGCCGGTCGCCTTCTGCCCGTTGCTCGACGGCCCGCGCGTGCCGACGTGGATCACCTCCACGGGCGGCACCTGCTCGCGTTCCCGCGCGAGCGCGCGGCGGCGCACGTCGCGCAGGCGCCGGCCGATCACCTCCTTCGGCTCGACGTCGACGACCAGCAGCGCCTCTTCGAAGCCCGGCGCGCGAGCGAGGACCGTTCCCTCGTCGTCGATCACGACCGAATGCCCGTCGAAGATCAGCTCGTCCTGCCCGCCGACGGTGTTGCAGAACGCGACGAAGCAGGAGTTGTCACGCGCGCGCGTCACGAACATCTCCTCGCGCTCGCGGTCGCGCCCGACGTAGAACGGCGACGCGGAGATGTTGACGAGCAGCTCCGCCCCGGCGAGGGCGAGGTCTGTCGCAGGCGGTCCCGGCTGCCACATGTCCTCGCAGATCGTCAGACCGACCAGCGTCGCGCCATGCTCGAGCAGGATCAGGTCGCGCCCCGGCGCGAAGTAGCGGTCCTCGTCGAACACGCCGTAGTTCGGCAGGAAGCGCTTGCGGTAGACAGCCTTCACCTCGCCGCCGGACAGCACGAAGCAGGCGTTGTAGAGGTCGCGGTCGAAGTGCGGCCCGCCGACGAGCACGGTCGTCCCGCGCGCCTCGCGCGCGATCGCCTCCACGGAGCTCTCGGCGGCGCGCACGAAGCCCGGCCGCAGCAGCAGGTCCTCCGGCGGATAGCCGGTGACGGCGAGCTCTGGGAAGAGGACAAGGTCGGCGCCCTGTTCTTTCGCGGCTTCGAGCCGCTCGAGAATCAGGCCCCGGTTGCCGTCCAGATCGCCGACGACGGGGTTGATCTGGACGAGGACGAGGCGCATACCCTCAGTCTAACGATGTTTGCGACTCTGAGTCGAAAACCGCCATTCGGCTCGCTTCCTAGCGCCGCCCGAACTCCATGACCCAGAGGGAAACGTCGTCCAGGCCGAACATGTGGCCCTGTTGGACGGCGATCCCGAGGTCGCGCCAGCGCGGCGACAAGAGGTTCGCGCGGTGCGGCGGCGAGTCGAGCCATCCTGCGAGCGTCTCGAGCGGCGTTCCGAGCTCGGCCTGCCCCCACGCGAGGTTCTCGCCGAGCGCGCGGGCCGGGAGGTAGCCGGCGCGGCGAAACGTGGACATGAAGGACATGCCGCACGGCGTGTGCGAGAAGCCGCAGCGCCGGACGGCGTTCGCCTTCATCACCGACGAGCGGTTCAGCGGGCCGTTGCCGCGCACGACGCCGACTCGGTACGCGCGGCGCACGACGTTGACGCCGCAGTACATCGCCTGCAGCTGGGCGTGGGTGCCTCCGCCCGTGGACGTCGCACCGGCGCAGGCTGAGGCAACGGTCTGCAGCGCCGGGCCGTCAGACGTGTGTACTGCGGGCGCGGCCAGACCAAGAACGATCGCGGTGAGGGACTGGGCGATTCCCATGACGCGGTCGTGGAGCAGATGCTCCTTCGCGGCGAATCCTGCGCATTCCTGCCGCGGTTTCTTACTTTCAGGTTCTCAGATCTTAGAACTACGCGTCGAGAACCGGAATCTCCTGCAGAGCTTCGGGATTCTCGAGCGAGGAGAGATCGCCCGGCTCCTTGCCGAGCACGCGCGCGCGCACGGCGCGCCGCACGATTTTCGCGCTGCGCGTCTTCGGCAGCGCGGAGACGAACACGATGCGGTCCGGCTTGAACGCCTTGCCTAGTTCGTCGGCGACCGCATCCGAGATCTCGAGCGCACATGCCGGTGTTGCCTCGACGTCCGGGCGCAGGACGCAGAAGACCCACGCGACCTCGCCCTTCACCTCGTGCGGGATGCCGACCGCAGCAGCCTCCGCGACGCCGTGATGCGACACCGCTGCGGACTCGAGCTCTGCAGGGCCGATGCGCTTGCCGGCGATGTTCAACGTGTCGTCGGAGCGTCCGTGCAGGAACCAGTAGCCGTCCTCGTCCACCGACGCCCAGTCGCCGTGCGTCCAGACACCCGGAAAGCGGCGCCAGTACGTCTCGAGGTAGCGGTCGTCGTCGCCCCAGATGCCGCGCGTCATCCCGGGCCACGGCCGCCTGCAGACGAGCTCGCCGACCTCGCCGCGCACGGGGTTTCCGTCCGCGTCCAAGACGTCGAGGTCCTGCCCCAGGGCAGGGAAGCCGAGCGCCACCGGCTTCACCGGCTCGGTGACGCACGTCGCGAGGAAGCACGCGCCGACCTCAGTGCCGCCCGACTCGTTGACGATCGGGACGCGCCCGCCGCCGACGTGCTCGAACAGCCACACGTACGGGTCCCGGTTCCACGGCTCGCCCGTCGTGCAGATCGACTTGAGCGACGACATGTCCGCGGTCGGCTCGCCTTTTGGGATCAATGCGCGCACGAGCGTCGGCGACAGGCCGAGCATCGTCACGCGCTCCGACTCGACGAGCTGCCAGAGCCGGTCCGGCGGGAAGTCCGGCGCGCCTTCGGCGTAGACGACCGTCGCGCCACACGCGCCGCCGCCGACGACAGTCCACGGGCCCATGATCCAGCCCATGTCCGTGGCGAAGTGAATGCGGTCCCCGGGCTTGACGTCTGTCTGGTACGCAACTTCGCGCGCAATCGACACGAGGAAGCCGCCTTGCACGTGCAGGGCTCCTTTCGGTTTCCCGGTCGTTCCGGACGTGTACGCGAGCAGGTACGGGTGCTCCGAATCGACCTGTCTCGCGGTCAGACCCGCAGACGTGTCTGCAACGAGCTCGTCCCACCAACGGTCGCGGCCGATCGTCATCGGCACGTCGTCGAGCCCGAGGCGCTGCCACACGACCGCATGCGTCACCGTCGGCGCGCTCTGCAACGCCTCGTCGGCGATCTCCTTCATCGGCACGACCTGCCCGCGGCGAAGCGAGCCGTCGGCCGTGATCAGCGCCTTCGCCTTCGCGTCGGCGAGCCGTGCCGCAATCGCCGGCGCGGCGAAGCCCGAGAAGATCGGCACCTGCACTGCGCCCAGGTGCGCGCACGCGTGCGACGCGATCGCAACCTGCGGTGACATCGGCAGGAAGATCCCGACGGCGTCGCCCGGCCCGATCCCGATCGAGGCGAGGCCCTCAGCGAGTCGGTAGACGGCGTCGGACAGCTCGCGCCAGGTGAATGCCACGCGCTGACCGTCCTCGGATTGCCAGACGGCCCCCTCCTCCTCGGCGAGCTCGCCGGCCGCCCAGCGGTGGACGCAGTTCCAGGCGAGGTTCAGCTTCCCGCCGACGAACCACTTCGCCCATTCCGGGCCGTCCGAGGTGTCGACGACTTCGGTCCACGGCTCCGAGAACTCGAGGCCCAGATCTTCGATCACCGCGGGCCAGAAGCGCTCGGGCTCCTCGACCGAGATGCGGTGGAGGTCGTGGTAGCGCTCGACCCCGAGGCGCCGCGCCAGGCGCGTGACGTTCGCGCTTTCGACCTGCTCCGGCGTCGGCGTCCAGACGAAGTCGGCCACGCGCGAAGGGTACGGGGTTCTCTAACCTGCTGGAGGTGAGGGCCAGGCTCTTCGCTCCCGAGAACCGGAAGTGGTGGACGCTCGCCGCCGTCGCCGTCGGGCTTTTCATGATCATGCTCGACAACACGGTGGTGAACGTCGCGCTGCCGTCGATCCGCAAGGACCTCGGGATCAGCATCTCGGAGCTCGAGTGGGTCGTGAACGCCTACGCGCTGACGTTCGGCGTCCTGCTGCTCACGGGCGGGAAGCTGGCCGACCTGCTCGGACGCCGCGCCATCTTCATCGCCGGCCTGGTCATCTTCACCGGCTCATCGCTCTGGTGCGGCCTCGCGGCCGGCGCGACCTCCCTGATCGCCGCGCGAACCGTGCAGGGCGTCGGCGCCGCGATGATGAATCCCGCGACGCTCTCGATCATCACGGCGACGTTCCCGCCGCGCCAGCGCGGGACGGCGATCGGCATCTGGGCCGGCGTCTCGGCGCTGGCGCTCGCGTTCGGCCCGATCATCGGCGGGCTGCTCACGCAGGACATCGGCTGGAGCTGGATCTTCTTCATCAACATCCCGGTCGGCGTCGCGGGCGTGCTCGGCGCGCTGTTCCTGATCGACGAGTCGAAGGACACGTCACACGAACAGCGGCTCGACCTGCCCGGCCTGCTCACGTCCGGCATCGGCCTGTTCGCGCTGACCTACGGGCTGATCGAGACGAACGACCATGCGTGGGGATCGACGCGCGTCCTGACGCTGTTCGCGATCGCCGCCGTCTTCCTCGTTGCGTTCGTGCTGCTCGAGCTGCATCAGCGGCTCCCGATGCTCGATATGACGTTGTTCAAGAACAGCACGTTCAGCGGCGCGAACACCGTGATGTTCTTCGTCGGCCTCGCGATGTTCGGGATCTTCTTCTACAACTCGCTGTTCCTGCAGAACGTGCTCAGGTACGGCGCGATCAAGACCGGAGCGACGTTCCTGCCGATGACCGTGCTGATCATCTTCGTCGCGCCCGCCGCCGGGAGGCTCGCGGACCACATCGGGCCTCGCTGGCTGATGGGCGCAGGGATGGTCCTGCTGACGGGCTCGCTGCTCCTGTTCGCGACGCTCGACGCGCAGTCGACCTGGTGGGACATCCTTCCGGGCCTCGTCGTCGGCGGCGTCGGGATGGCGATCACGATGGCGCCGACGACCGCGGCTGCGATGGGATCCGTGCCGGTGGCCAAGGCCGGCGTCGGCTCCGCGGTGATCAACAGCATGCGCCAGGTCGGCGGCTCGCTCGGGATCGCGCTGATGGGAGCGCTCGTCGCGACGGCCGTGAGCGTGACGCCGTTCAACCCGGCCTTTCCCACCCAGTTCGTCGAGGGCTACCACCGCGCGCTACACGTCGGCGCAGCGATCACCCTCGCCGGCGCACTCGTTGCAGTGACGACGATCCGCAAGATCAGCCACGCGGAAGAACCACGCGGCGCGGCAGAGCCTGCAGTCGGGGCGTAGGGCCAGTAGAGACAGCGCTTAGGGACGCCACAAAAAGGAAGACCCCCGGCTGCGGCTCCGGGGGTCTATTCCTGTCGGCGACCTCACCTTCGTGGAGAGATCTTCTTCGGAACTTGGCTCTGCGGCCCAGCCACGCCCCGAACGATCTAACCTGGTGAAGCGCCTCCTGCAGCCGACCCTGGCGTCTGGCTCGGTCGCAAGATGGACTCACTGTACGAGCCTTTCCCGGTGCTGTCAAGTAACTCGGTCAAGTGATTTTCAGTAGAGTTGCTTCACTGTTTTGCCAGCCAGAACATGACCTTTTAGGGGGATGACCCAAAAGAAGGGTTGCGATTTTGTGAAGCATGTCGTCTACTACGCCGTACGTGTCTGAATCGACCGCCACCCGTCAGCAGCGACTGATGGCCGCGCAAGCCGGGCTGCGGCTCGGGGAGCGGCTCCGGCAGCTGCGCGTGGCCGGCGGCATGACCCAGACCGAGCTCGCGGGCGACCGCTTCTCCAAGGAGTACGTCAGCCAGATCGAGCGCGGAAAGACGCGGCCGACGGCCGAGACGATCCAATGGCTCGCCGACCGGCTCGGCGTCGACTCGGGCTTCCTCGCCAACGGCGTCTCGGCCGACGAGCGCGGGCGAGTCGACGCGGCGCTCGCGCGCTGCGACGCCCTGGTCGAGGCGCGTCGGAACGACGAGGCGCTGGAGGAGTTCGAGCGCATCCGCTCCGCCGTTCTCGCGACCGGCCTGCCGGAGCTCGAGGTGCGCGCGCTGTCGGGCGAGGCGATCGTTCGCCTTCGCTCCGGCGAGGTGCGCGAGGGCATCGCGCTACTCGAGCGCGCCCGTGCCCTGACCGAGAGCAACGCCTTCTCCGACATCGAGCGCGCCGACGTGCTCTTCCGTCTGGCTGTAGGCCGGTTCATGCTCAACAGCGTCCAGACCGCGATCGCGCTTTTCGACGAGGCGCTCAAGATCGCGGAGCGATCGCAGATCCCATCGGATCAGCTCCGCTCGAACATCCTGTCGTGGCGCTCGCGCTGCTACCGGCGCCGCCGCGACTTCGAGGCCGCGCGCGAGGACGTCGAGCGCGCGCTCGAGCTGGCCGAGAGCTTGAACGACACACGCACGACCGCCGACGTCTACTTCCAGGCGTCGATCATCGCCGACCGGGAAGGTCGCTGGGTGCTCGCCCGCTCGTACGCCGAGCGCGCGAAGTCGGCCTATGAAGAGCTGGCCGACCGCAGCAATCTCGGGCGGCTGCTCAACAACCTCGGCGGGATCAATTTCCTGCTCGGCCATCCCGACGAGGCGCTCGAGTTGCTCAAAGACGCAGTTCGCATCGCCCTCGAGATCGGCAACGACGCGGAGGCGGCGCACGCGGTGAACGGCATTGCCCAGGTTCACCTTCGTACCGGCGACGTGAAGCTCGCCGAGGAGCAGGCGCGCTACGCGCTGAAGCTGCTCGGCGAGCGCGTCGACGAGATGCACGAGATCGGCAACGCCCAGCTCGTGCTCGGCCGCGCATTGCTCGCACAGGATCGACTCGAGGAAGCCGAGGAGGCGTTCAAGGCCGGCGAGGCGGCCTACGACCAGATGTCCTCGGGGAGTCACCGCGCAGACGCGTGGATTGCACAAGGGGACCTTGCAGCACGTCGCGGCGACGACCGCACGGCGGCGAAGCTGTACCGCCAGGCCGCTGACGCCTTGCAGGACGTTCGCTTCTAATCCCCGGACGAAAGGAGGTGATCCCGTGTCGAAAGCACGCCTGATCTATTTCGCAGTGTTCGCCGTCCTCATCGCCCTTGCATTGCTGCCGGCAATGCAGTTCTGGCCAGAAGGCCCCCACGAGGGCAACGGCATCTAAAGTGACGCGAGGTGCGCGCTTCGCTCGCGGTTGTTGCGCTGATCGTCCTCGGAGCCGGCTGTAGCTCGGGCTCATCGCGGGGCGCGCCGGAGGCGGGCTCACTCGAAGCGTTGTGGCGAAGTCCAGGCCAGAGCGTCTCGCTGATTCCTGGCACCTCCGACTACTCGCCCGGCGTCGTGCGGCTCTCCTTTCTCGTCGTCGATCCACGCGGACGCGTGGTCGCGACGCCGCGCGCCCGCGTGTGGCTCGCACGGTCCCTGAAGGCGAAGCCCTTCACGACGACGACCGCGCAGCTCGAACCGATCGGCGTCCCGGGCGAGTCGACCGGGGCCGACGCGAAGACCATCTACGTCACGCACGTGCGGGTTCCGGCCGCCGGCCACTACCAGGTCGTGGCGCGGCCCGTCGGCGGCAGCGAGCGGATCGCAGGCTTGGGCGATTTGATCGTGCGCCCGCGCTCGGCGTCGCCGATGGTCGGGTCCCGTGCATACCCATCGGACACGCCGACACTGGCGAGCACGGGTGGCCGCACGGCACCGTTGACGACGCGCATACCGCCCGACCGTGCCCTGCTGCGGACGTCGATCGCGGCCGCGCTCACCGCGCACCAGCCGTTCGTTGTCACCTTCGCGACGCCGCGATACTGCGAGAGCCGCATCTGCGGGCCGGTCGTCGACGTGGTCGACCAGGTTCGTGAGCAATACGCGCACACGCCGGTGCGCTTCATCCACGTCGAGATCTACAAGCACAACAATCCGAGCAAGGGGCCCAACCGCTGGGTCCAGCAGTGGCATCTCCCGGGCGAGCCGTGGACATTCCTCGTCGGAGGCGACGGCAGGATCAAGGGGAAGTTCCAGGGCTCCGTCTCAACGCACGAATTGGGTGAGGCAATCCGGCGACTGCTGTTGTAGGTTGGTTCCACGTGGCATCTGCGGAGCAGCAACCGGACAGTCTCGTCAGCGTCCGTGACGTCGCCGACCAGCTCGGCGTCCATCCCGAGACGATTCGCCGCTTGATCCACGACGGTCGGCTCGACGCCGTCCGCGTCGGACGCGTGTTGCGTGTGCACCGTGACGCGGTCGACCGCTTCCTCGCGCGCCAGCGCGTGAAGCCGTCGCGTTTCCAAGGCTGATACCGGGGAGATACGCGGGCTGATGGGGCCGCGGACGCAGCGCATCAGGCGTGCTGTCTACGTCGGACGCGTCGCACGCCGGGGCGGCCTGCTGCGGGTGTTGCGGGAGCTCGGCGTGTCGGCAGCCGGCCGGCCACGTCCGAGGGCGCACTCGAGTTCCGCCGCGCGCTCGAACAGCTCGGGACGACGTACATCAAGCTCGGCCAGCCCCTTTCGCCGCGGCCGGATCTGCTGCCCGACGTCTACATCGACGAGCTCGGCAAGCTCGTCGACGAAGTCCCGCCCGTTCCCTTCGAGCAGATCCGCCAGCTGATTGCCGACGAGCTTCCGGCGGACGACTTCGTGCGCATCGACCCCGAGCCGCTCGCCACGGCGTCGATCGCCCAGATCCACACCGCGCTGCTCACGAACGGTCGCGGCGTGATCGTGAAGGTGCGTCGCCCGGGGATCGAAGAGCAGATCGACGTCGACCTCGGCCTGATGCGCTCCACGGCCGAGCTGCTCGAATCGCGTTCCGAGCGCGCCCGTCGTGCCGGCGGTGATCCGGCCCTACGTGACGGAGAAGGTCCTCGTGCTCGAGCGGATCGAAGGGCGCAAGGTCGGCGCCGACCACGGGCTCGGCGCCGAGCGCGCGCACGAGCTCGCGCGGCAGTTCTTCCGCGCCTACGTGCATCAGGTGACGGTCGAGGGCGTCTACCACGCAGACCCGCACCGCGGCAACATCCTGCTGACGAACGACGGCCGCCTGGCGCTCGTCGACTTCGGCCTGCTCGGCCGCCTGGACGACGACACGCGCCGCAACCTCTCCTTGCTCCTGCTCGCCGTCGCCCAGAATCGCGCCGACGACGTCGCGGACCTGATCCTCGGCCTCTCGCGCGTGTCGCTCGGCGCCGACGAGCCCGGCTTCGTGCAGGAGCTGCGCCGCAAGCTGCAGCGCTACCACTGGCGGCCGCTCTCCGGCATCAGGGCGGGTGAGGCGCTCGCGGATCTCCAGCGCATCTCCTTCGAGTACGGGGTCGGCCTGCCGACCAGCTTCGCGCTCGGCGGCAAGACGCTCGCTCAGGCGGACTCGATCGCACGCGTGCTGTATCCGGAGCTCGACCCGATCCAGCTGCTGGAGGGGGACGCGCTCGAGGTGATGCTCCGTGAGGGCGAGCGCCGGCTCGAGCCGAACCAGCTGTTCGCCTGGCTGTACACGCAGCTCGAGCCGGTCGGACGCATGCCGCGGCACATCGGCCACCTCCTCAACAAGCTCGAGACGGGCACCTTCAAGGTCGGCGTCGCACCGACCGACCTCGAACAGCTCGAGCACGCGATGCGCTCCGTGGCGAACCGTGTCGGCGGGGCGGTGATCGTCTCCGCGCTGTTGCTCGCGTCGGCTCTGCTTGCCCGCGTGCACGACCTGCGCTGGGCCGCGTTCGGTTTGTTCTGCGCGTCCTTCGTCTTGGGTGTTTAGATGCTCCGGAAGATCATCCGGACGCCTGGGGAACTTTGAGCTGCGGACTGATGCGAGGCGAGTACGCGAAGCATGCTCGCCTCGCACGGAAGTGAACACACGCCAAGCGACAAGGAGCGCGCGAGCTTTGCTCGCGCGCATTTCGCGCGAAGCGCCGTACGAGAAAATCGGACAAGAGCGAAGCTTTTGTCCGAGCTAAGAGCCGACTCGCTCCACGACCACGTGGGGGATGAAGGCGTACGGGCTGAGGCGCAGTAGCAGGCGCACGATCTCGGCGCAGTCTTCCGGGCGGATCATCTCCTCCTTCGGCACGGGGTTCCAGTCCGTCATCGGCGTGTCGACGAAGCCGGGGCTGATCGCGGTTGCGCGCACTCCGTGCTCCTGCTCGCCGCGGTTCAACGTGTTCGTGAACTGGATCACCGCCGCCTTCGCCGCGCCGTACACCGGGAGGAACGGCGTGCCCATCGTGCCGGCGATCGACGCGAGGTTGACGACGAGCCCGTGCGCCTCGCGGAGCAGCGGCAGCGCTGCCGCCGTCACCAGCATCAGCCCCCGCAGGTTGACGTCGAGCTGAAGGTCGACGTGCTTCGTCGGCATGTCCGCGATGTCGCCGGCGATTCCCACTCCCGCCGAGTTGACGAGGACGTCGAGCCGGCCGTGCCGCTCGCGGTGCTCTTCTACGAGCCGGCGGCAGTCGCCGTCGTCCGCGACGTTCGCGACGACGGCGAGCGCGTCTAGCTCCTGCGCCGCGGCCCCGACCTTCTCGCGCGTCCGCGCGGCCAGCGTCAGCGTGAAGCCGTCCTCCCGTAGCGCCCGTGCGATCGCGAGCCCGATACCGGACGAGCCACCGGTGACGAGGGCGCTTCGCTCCATGAGCAATCTTACAAGTCAGAAGGTGACGAGCCGCACATGCCGAACGTGGCGCGGGGGAACCGTAAGGCTCCTCCTCTCCCCTGACGGCGGCGGTGCTCTGCGCCGCCGCCGGCTTTTGTGGACGAGCGTGGCTCGCGTTCCCTACCCTGTGCCCGTGGGCACCGACACGGGACGCGTCAAGCTCACCGATCTGGCGTCGTGCGGGGGTTGCGCGGCGAAGTACTCGGCTGCCCGGCTCGAGGAACTGCTCGCCGGGTTCGTTCCGGTCGAGGCCGAGAACCTGCTCGTCGGGCTCGCGCCTGCCGACGACGCCGCGGTGTACCGCCTGGACGACGAGCGCGCGCTCATCTTCACCCTCGACTTCTTCCCGCCCGTCGTCGACGATCCGAGCGATTACGGCGCGATCGCGGCGACGAACGCGCTGAACGATGTGTTCGCGATGGGCGGCGTGCCGTTGCTTGCGCTGTCGATCGCCGCGTTCCCGGAAGAGCTGCCGATGGAGATGCTCGGCGAGATCTTCGCGGCGGCCGACGCGCAGGTGCGCGCCGCAGGCGGGCTGCTCGCCGGCGGGCACACGATCCGCGACGCCGAGCCGAAGTACGGGCTCGCGGTCGTCGGCACGGCGCGTCCCGACGCGATCTGGCCGAAGAACGGCGCGCGCCCCGGCGACGCCCTCTTCCTGACCAAGCCGCTCGGGACAGGCCTGATCATGAGTGGCTTCAAGAAGGGCCTTGCCGGCGACATGCAGTTGACGCGCGCGATCCGCTGGATGCGCACGCTGAACAAGGACGCCGCCGAAGTGCTGCGCGGTGTCGAACCTCACGCCGTGACGGACGTGACCGGCTTCGGTCTCTTCGGACATGCCCACGAGGTCGCGGACCGCAGCGGCGTGCAGATCCGCCTCGAGTCGGAGCGCTTCCCCGCGATCGACGGCGCGCTGGATCTTGCGCGCAAGGGCGTCCGCACCAGCGGCGATCCGCGCAACCGTGACTTCGCGGGGCCGCACGTGAGCGCCGACGGACTGCCGTCCACGCTCGAGACGCTCGGCTACGACCCGCAGACCGCGGGCGGCCTGCTCGTGTCGATCGCCGCCGAGCGCGGGCCGGCGCTCGAGGCCGAGTTCGGCGCGCGCAAGCTGTTCATCCGCCGGATCGGTCGCGCGGAGGAGGGCGCCGGCGTCGTCGTCGAGTGAGCACGTGAGTCACGGGATGATTCACGGACGCTTCCAGCCCTTCCACAACGGACATCTGGAATACCTGCGCGGTGCGGCCGCCCGCTCGGACGTCGTCTTCATCGGGATCACGAACCCCGATCCGGCGCGGATCAAGGAGGAGCCGAGCGATCCGCTGCGCCACCTGCCCGAGTCGAACCCGTACTCGTATGTCGAACGGCTGCTGATGGTGACTGAGGTCGCGCATGACGAGGGCATCCGCGCGCATGCCATTCCGTTCCCCGTCAACGAGCCGGAGCTCTGGCCGGCGTACGTCCCGCCGGGCGTGACGCAGTACGTGCGGCTCTTCTCCGACTGGGGCGGGACGAAGCTCGAGCGCATGCGCGAGGCGGGGTACGACGTCGTGGTGCTGGACGAGGGTGTCGAGAAGGGCATCTCGGGCGCCGATGTGCGCGCGGCGATGCGCGCGGGCGAGGACTGGGAGTCGCTCGTGCCGCCGGGGGTCGCGCGCGTGGTCCGCTCGCTGCAGCGCGTCACCGTGTGAGGACGCGCCTGATCGGGATCGACGGCGCCGGCGGCTCCGGCAAGAGCACGCTCGCAGCGACGCTCAGCGACAAGATCGTCTCCACCGACGACTTCATCGCCGCGCCTTGGGAGTGGTACGACTTCGAGCGTCTCCGGCGCGACGTGATCGGGCCGTTGCTGCGCGACGAGCCGGCGCGCTACCAGCGGATGGACTGGAACGACGGCGAGCTGAAGGAATGGCACGTCGTCGAGCCGGGCGGTGTCGTCGTCGTCGAAGGCGTCGGCGCGCTCGACGTCCGCGTGCGCGACGCGTACGACCACCGCATCTGGGTCGAGACGCCGCGCGAGATCTGTATCGCGCGCGGGCTGGAGCGTGACGGCGAGGACGCGCTGCCGCTCTGGGAGGCATGGTCCGAGAAGGAGCAGCGCTACTGGTCGGAGCAGCATCCCCGTGATGCAGCAGACGAGATCGTGGACGGATCAGGCAGCTAGTCTCGCCGCCGTGTATCCGATCGTCGTCGTCCTGCTCGACGGGCTCGCCGACCGTGCGCATGCTGACCTCGGCGGGCGCAGCGGCGTCGAGGCCGCCGCGACGCCGAACCTCGACCGGCTCTGCGCGTCGGGGTCGTGCGGTGTCCTTTACGCCGTCGGGCCGGGACGTGCGCCGTCGAGCGAGGTCGCGCACTGGTCGATGCTCGGCTACCGGCCCGACGAGTTTCCCGGTCGGGCGGTGTTCGAGGCCCTCGGCCGCGGACAGGAAGTGGACGAGGCGGACGTCTTCGCCTACGCGGCCCTGCGTCCGGCCGAACGACGCGACGACGGCTGGTGGCTGACCGGCCGTCCCGATCCAGACCGCGACGCCGAGGACGCGGAGCAGCTCGTCGCGCGCTGCGACGGCATCACGATCGACGGCCTCCATTTCTCGCTCACGCACCTCTGGCGCGGCGAGGCGGTTCTCCGCATCGCCGGGGGCGCCGACGAGCGCGTCACCGACAGCGACTCGTTCTTCCGCGCTTGGTATCCCGTGCTACGTCCGCAGCCGGTCGTGCCGGAAGCGGAGCGGACGGCGCGCGCCTGCGGTGAGTGGACGCGTGAGGTGATGCGCCGCCTCGAGGGCGAGCGCTTCAACGTCATCACGCTCAAGTGGTTCGGGCGGCCGAAGCAGGTGCCGTCGTTCCTCGAGCGCCACGGGATCACCGGCACGTTCGGGGCCGAGTCCGCGTTCCTGCGCGGCCTCGGCCGGTGCGTCGGCCTCCATCCTGTCGAGAACCCGTACATCGACGTCGACCTCGTGCACGAGCGCCTCGGCGCAGGCGACACGTTCGTCTACATCCATGACAAACGGGTCGACGAGGCCGGGCACACGAAGGATCCGAACGAGAAGCGCAGGGCGGTCGAGCTGCTCGACGCCGCACTCACGAACCTGCCGACCGACCGCGCGATCGTGTGCGTGACGGGTGACCACGCGACGCCGGCCTATCCGAACGTGATCCACTCGGGCGATCCGGTGCCGTTCGTCGTCGCCGGGCCGGGGGTGCGCGCGGACGCGGTCGACGAGTTCGGCGAGTCGACCTGCGCGGGAGGGATCCTCGGCCACCTGCGCGGTCCGGACATGATGCCGGTGTTGCTGAACGCCGCCGACCGTCCTCTCTTCCTCGGCTCGCGTCCCACGCCGTTCGACGGCGCGGACGGCTACCCCGCCATCGTCGACCCCTTGTGACGTGTCTGAGGGACAGTCCCTAAGCCATGTCTCTGCCCGGTGGCGCGCGCTCGCGCTGACGCCCGCGCAGCTGCTGCCGCTCGTCCTGGCCGAGCTCACCACGCTGTGGCTGATCGTCGTCACCGGCGCGGCCGTGCGGCTGACGGACTCGGGCCTCGGCTGCCGCCACTGGCCGGGATGCGAGGCCGGTCATCCGCTGCCTGCGAAGAGCGGCCACGCGGTCATCGAGTTCGGCAACCGGCTGTTCGGCGCGCTCACGATCGCCGCGACGCTGCTCGCGTGGCTCGCCGCCGCCCGCACGCCGGCGCTGACGCGCCGCCATGTACGGCTCTCGCTGGCGATCTTCCTCGGAACACTTCTGCAGGCACCAATCGGCCTGCTCGCGATCGCCAGCGACCTGCGCTGGCCGATCGTGATGGTGCACCTACTGCTCTCGATCGCCCTCCTCGGCGGCGCGACCGTCCTCGCGCTGGAGGTTCGCGCCTTGCAGGTCGGGCGTGTGGAGCCGCTCGTTCCGCTCGAGCTGCGCAGGCTGGGGATCGTCTTCGCGTCGGCGTGCTTCGTCCTGATCGTGAGCGGCTCGCTCGCGACGGCGGCCGGCCCGCACTCGGGCGGTGGCAAGGCGGACGAGATCGACCGGCTCGGCCGGCTCGATCCGTTCGTGTACGCGCACGGCGCGGTCGTCGGCATCTTCCTGATCACGTTCCTCTTCAGCCTCGGCTACCTGGCCGCACGCCGTGACCGCTCGCAGCGCCTCTTCGTGCTCGGGATCGGGGTCTTCGCCGTGCTGCTGCTCCAGATGGGCCTCGGGGAGCTGCAGTGGCGCACACACCTGCCGTGGGGGCTCGTGCTCTTGCACGTCTTTCTCGCCGCGACCGTCTGGGTCGGGACGATCGCGCTCGCGACGCTGTTCTGGCGGCCGAACGTAGACTTGGCCGATCGCTGAGGAACTTCGCATCGTCGCCCGGCCGGCCCTGCGCGAGCCGGTGCTCATCTCCGCTTTTCGCGGCTGGAACGACGGCGGCCAGGGCGCCTCGCTGGCCGGTGGGTACCTGGCGAAGACGTGGGAGGCCGAGCGGTTCGCCGAGATCGAGCCCGAGGGGTTCTTCGACTTCCAGGCGACCCGGCCGCACGTCTCGCTCGTGGAAGGGCGAACGCGCCGGATCGACTGGCCCGAGAACGCCTTCTACCACGCGCCGATCCCCGGCGTCGAACGCGATGCGGTGCTCCTCCTCGGCGTCGAGCCGAACCTGCGCTGGCGGACGTTCTCGACCCTGATCGTCGATCTCGCGCGGGAATTGGGCGTCGAGATGCTGATCACCCTGGGCTCGCTGCTGGCGGACGTCCCGCACACGCGCCCATCGCCGGTTACCGGCGGTGCTACCGATCCCGAGCTGATCGAGCGGCTCGGCCTGCAGCGCTCGCGCTACGAGGGGCCGACAGGGATCGTGGGCGTCCTGCACGACGGGTGCAACGTCGCGCACATCCCGTCGGTGTCGCTGTGGGCGGCCGTGCCGCACTACGTGTCGCTGGCGCCGAGCCCCCGCGCCGCGCTTGCGCTCTGCCAGCGCCTCGGCGACATCCTCGGCACCGCGATCGAGACCGGCGAGCTGGACGAAGCCTCGGAGCGCTACAGCGAGCAGGTCAGCGAAGCCGTCGCATCCGACGAGGAGACCGCGGCGTACGTCGCAGAGCTCGAGGAGCGCGCGGAGATCCTCGACGACGAGCAGGAGATCCCCTCCGGCGAATCGCTCGCCGCGGAGCTGACGCGCTTCCTGCGCGACCGCGAGCGTGGCAACGGCGGGCCCGAAACGCAGGGCCCGTCCGAGCAGCCCTAGCCGGACCGAACCGAAACGCACCCGGCTGCGAACCAGCCGTGTCCGAAGTCTGTTCGACGCAGAGGAGGCCCTCATGCGCTTCATCCCAACGCGCTTTCACGCTCCCCTCGACTACATCGTCGGTGCCGCGCTGATCGCGGCGCCGTGGATCTTCCAGTTCTCCGAGCACACCGCTGCGACGGTCGTTCCCATCGTCCTCGGGATCGGTTTGATCGGTTACAGCCTCTTCACGGACTACGAGCTCGGGGTGTGGAAGGTGGCGCCGATGGCGGTTCACAACCTCATCGACGTTGCTGCCGGCATCCTGCTGGCGGCTTCGCCGTGGATCTTCGGCTTCGCGGACGAGACCGCGAACGTCTGGGTGCCGCACGTCGTCGTCGGGCTCGCGGCGGTGTTCCTCGGCCTGACGACGAAGCAGGCGGGGTACAGCTACCACCGCGCGAGTCTTAGCCGAACGTAAAGGCGTAGGCCGAGAGGCCCGGCGTGAAGGTCAGCTCGAGCAGGCCTTCACGCAGGCCTTTCTGCTGCGCGAGCGTGTAGAGCTTGTCCGCCGTCACGTGCACGGTGCGCAACGGACGGCCGTTCAGCTTCACGCGCACGTCGCCACGGCCGGTGAGCACGAGATGCACCGAGCGCGCGAGGAACCTCAGGCGCAGCCGCGCGTCCGGGCCGGCGAGGATGCGCTCGCCCTCGACGGTCCAGGTGCCGGCGTAGGCGAACGAATCCTTCAGCAGCCCGGCCGGGAACCGGTACTGGGCGGCCCGGTCCGTGTGCAACGGCGAGCCGTCGTAGTTCCCGATGCGCGAGTAGCCCAGGTACGACTCCGGCGTCCGCAGCTCGGTCGGCGTGCGGTCGGGTTGGGCGAGGGCGGGCGGCAGCTTCGTCGCAAGGAGCTGCCTGATCTTCTGCTCCGTCTGCGCGTAGTCGCCCTCGCCGAAGTGGACGTCGCGGACGCGACCGCTCCGATCGATCAGGTAGTCCGCGGGCCAGTACTGGTTCTGGTACGCGTTCCACGTCGCAAAGTCGTTGTCGAGCGCGACCGGGTAATGGATGCCGAGCCGCTTCACCGCCTGGCGCACGTTGCCGAGGCTGTGCTCGAACGCGAACTCCGGTGAATGCACGCCGAGGATGACGAGACCTCTCGACCGGTAGCGCTCGTCCCAGCTCTTCAGGTACGGGAGCGTGCGCAGGCAGTTGATGCACGAGTACGTCCAGAAGTCGACGAGGACGACCTTGCCGCGCAGCCGCTCCATCGTGAGCGGCGCGGAGTTGATCCATGCGGAGATGCCCTGGATGTCCGGCGCCTGCAGAGACTTCTGCGAGCTCTGCTTCGTCCCGCTCAGGTTCGCGAGCTGACCCCTCGCCTGGCCGTTCCCTTCGATCCGGTCCTGGAGCCACTGCGCGTAGCTCGGCACCTTCGTCTGCAGGCTCTCGGCCCAGCCGTTGTAGATCACGACTGCGGCCGCGGCCATGAGCACGCCGCCGCCGATGCGCACGGCCTGTGCGTGCCGGCGGAAGCCCGTCGCCACGCGGCGGCTACCGGCCGCGATCGCGAGCAGCGGCAGGGCGGCGCCGATCGCGTAGGCGAGCGCGACGACGACGAGCCAGCCGCCGACCCGGTCGCGAGCGACGTTCGACGTCAGCGCGGCGAGCACCGGCCCGCCGCACGGGATGAACACGAGGCCGAGCGCGGCGCCGAGCAGAAAGCCGCCGCCGAGGTCGCCGACGCGGTAGCGCGTCATGAACGCGAGCGGCCGTTCGACCCACTCGCCGATCCGCGGGATCAGCAATGTCAGCGCGAGTAGGCCGAGCAGCACGGCCCCGATCTGGATCTGGTGCTGCTTCCCGATTCCGAGCAGCCCCCACAGCGACGCTCCCGCAAGCAGAAACGCGGTGAACGTCGTGACCAGGCCGGCCGCGATCGCGTACGGGCGCCGCGTCGTGCCCGGGCCGCCGGCGAGCACGATCGGCAGCACGGGGAGGATGCAGGGCGTGAACACCGTGATCACGCCCGCCGCAAAGGCAATCGGGACGAGGACGATCACTGTCTGTAGTCCAGACTACGCCGCAGGTGTTTCAGCCGGTTTCGGCTCTTCGGCCGTCTCCGGAGCTGCCGCCTCGGGAGCCCCGGTCTCCGCCGACTTCTTCCGGCGCTTCCGGCGCTTGCGCCGCCGCGAGCGTCCGGAGCTGAGCTTCGGCTGCGGCAGGTTCTCGGCGAGCGCACCCGCGACCTCCTGGAGAGTGCCGAGGCGCTCGCGCGCGGCTTCGATCAGCTGTGTCGCGCGAGGCGTGTAGCCCTCCGCCGAGGCCAGCAGTGCGACGCCGACCGGCAGCGGGAGCTCGAGCGCCGCGTTCACGAGCTTCGCGGCGTTCTCCTCGTGTCGGTGGCCGCGCGAGTTCGCAAGAGCGCCGAGGAGCCGCTTGGCCTCCGGGAACTCAGCGCTGGCACGGCGGTCCTGCAGCTTGCGCGAGGCGCGCGCGAGGCGCCACGTCCAGCGGGCGAGGATCTGCTCGGGCGCGTCGGCCTTGCCTTCGGAGATCGCGCGCAGCAGGATGCGCACGCCGCCCATGCGGTCCTTCTCCCACGTAGGCGCCTGCGTCACGAGCGTGACGAGGTCGTCGAAGTCCGCGCGCTCGACCGTCATCGAGACGCGGTCCGACAGGGCCATGATCCGCAGCCGCCGGTTCGGGTTCTCGGCCGCACACGTCGCGAGGAACTGTTCGAGCGTTCCCTTCGACGCATCGCGCGCCGTCAACTTCTCGACGAAGGCGGCCCGCTCGTCGAAGCGGATCTGGCGCCCGGCGATCGTCGCCCAGTAGCGCTGCTCCTCCTCGTCCAGGTACTTCGGGTCGACGCGCTGCCACTCGCGCGTGATCACGGCGAGCCGGCGGCGGACGTCCGGCGTCACCGGGACGAGCCACGGCGCCGGCGTCAGCTTGCGGCGCGCACGGCGCTGCACGCGCCGGCGCGGTGCCGGCGTGACCCGCGCGCCTTCACGGTAGAAGTCCGCGTCGAGCAGCGAGTGCAGCGAGACGACGCGCTCGTTGTGCGTCGCCGCCTTCGGAACGAAGTCGACGACGACGCCGGCCTCCTTCCGCGCCTGCGTCCGCATGATGCGCCCGATGCGCTGCTGGTAGACGCGCCGCGACGCCGTCGGCGCGAGGTGCATGCACACGGTCGCGCGCGGCGAGTTCCAGCCTTCCGCGAGCAGCATCGCGTTGATCAGGACGTTGATCTCGCCGCGCTCGTAGGCCGCCAGCGTCTCCGCGAGCTTGACCGGCGGCGTGCGGCCGGAGACCGCCTCGGCCGCGAGGCCCGCCGCGCGGAACTCCTGCGCGAGGTTGTAGGCATGGTCGACGCCGGCCGCGTAGACGATGCCGGGCGTGTTGTCGAAGCGGTCGCGATAGAGGCTCGCCGCAGCCTGGTTCAGCGCCTGGTGGTCGAGCGTCTTGGCGAGGATCTCCTGGTCGAAGTCGCCGCCGACGATCGGGACCTGGTTGATCGCCGCGACCGGCGGCACGCGCAGGCAGCGCAGCGGCGCGATCAGCCCGCGCCGCGCGGCGTCTTGCAGCGGCAGGTCGTCGACGGAGGCGGGGAAAACGTCCGACACCTGCTTGGCGATCAGCTGCTCCGTCGCCGTCATGCCGATGTAGATCGGCTCGGGGAACGAGCGGATCGCCGTCGACGTCTTCTCGCCGAGCGCGGTGTGCGCCTCGTCGCAGATCACCAGCTGGTACGCGTCGCGCGAGACCGACCCCTGGTGCCGCGCGAACCACGCGTACGTCTGGATCGTCAGCGGATTCCCGCCGCGCAGCGGCTCCTTGCCCCGCTCGATCGCCGGCGAGAACCGGTCGCCGTAGCCCTCCTCGGTCAAGTCGCGCTGGAACTGCGAGACGAGCAGGCGGCGATGCGTGAGGATCAGCACTCCGAGCGTGCGCGCGGCCTCGACGAACCCGGCAGCGGCGATTGTCTTGCCGGACGCGGTCGGATGCCGGAAGCGATAGCGCCGCACGGCACCCGGATCCGGGCCGCTGAAGGCCTCCTGCTCGTCCTCGTCCTCCTCCTCGAGGACGTCCTCGGCCGAGTCCTCCTCTGGCTCGGGCTCCTCCTCGACCGCCTCGACGACGGCCCCGTTGCCGTTCGCGTGCTTCTCGTGGGAGGCGATGAGCTCCGTGAGCATCCCTGCGAGCGCGTCGACCTGGTGCCGGCGCAGCTCGGTGCCCGAGGCGAGATGCGGCCGCGGCTCGGCGAGCACCCGCTCGAGCCCCAGCATCAGCCCGTACTGCACCTTCCAGCCAGGCGAAGGATCCCGCCGGCCTGCCTCGATCTCGGCGACGGCGTCGTCGAGCGCGCGCCGCCGGGACGTTCCCGGCGCGAGCGAGACGGCCGGGTCTTCGCCCTCCCGCAGGAAGGGCTCCCCAGCCCAGGCTTCTGCTCGGAGGGCGGCGGCCTCAAGGCCGTCCGTTGCCTCCGACACTGTGGTCGGCTGCTCTTTGATCTCCTGCATGAACGCAGCGCTTAGGCGGGCGCTGCACCTGTCAGAAAAGGTCGACCCCGCAAATCCCCAAAGGCGGGGGGCCGTGCCTAGCAGTATATCGGCTCATCCTCCGAGCCCACCAAATACCGCAAATGGGTTGGAGGGCTGGACCTCGTAGACGAGCTCGCCGCCGGGCTCGACGTGGCCGTGGACGCGCTTCGCCAGCTCAACCGCCTGCTCGCGGTCAGCCGTCCCGGCGATGACGAAAGTGAACGTTCGGGAGACGTCGAAGCCCTCGTCGCGGAGCTGGTCGGCGAGCTTGTCGGCCTCGCCGAGGCTCTCGCACTCGACGCGCACCTCCCACGGCGCGTAGCCGCGGCGGAGAAGATCCTCCTCGGCGTCGCCGGTGTCGGGCTCGTCGTCCCAGCGCTCCTCGTCCCGCAGCCAGCGCTCGGTCACGAAGCGCGTCGGGGTGAGGCCCTCCTCCCTCAGCTCCTGCTCTACGACGCGGCTCGCCTGCTCGGCCTGCATGCCGGTCGCCGCGTAGACGAAGACAGTGTCGCCGTCGCGCGACACCGCCAGCCGGTGCTCGCGCAGCTCGTCGGCGAGCTCCTCTGCATCGCCCTTCGTCAAGCCGAGCCGATCGAGGAAGCCGCGGGCGCCCTCTTCGTCAGGCAGCTCGATGCGAATCCGCCAGTCGTCCTGTGCCATCGGCGAAAGTCTTACCGAAGAGCCGCTCCGACATCCCGATCTGGTCGAGGTGCTTCGTGATGCCGCCGAGGAAGAAGGGCCAGCCGGCGCCGAGCAGCAGTCCGGTATCGACGTCGGCAGCCTCCTGGACGACACCCTCCTCGAGCAGGCGGTGGATCTCATCGGCGACCGCCTCGAGCACTTCCTCGACGATCTGCTCGCGCGTGCGCGGCGCCTCCTCCAGCACGAGCGGCTCGCCGCCGTCCGCAAGCGCGGCCAGCGCCGGCGAGAGCGGGAAGCGGTCGGGAAAGGCGTCGTGCATGCGCTCCAGGACGTGGTTGGCGACGCGCGGGCCGACCATCTGCAGCAGCACGGACGGTGCCATCGGCATGCCGAGCGACATGACCGCCTCGTCCACCTCGTCGACAGGAGTGCCGTGCTCGACGGCGTCCATGATCACCCGCGTCATTCGCGTCAGCACGCGGTTGACCACGAAGCCGGGTGCGTCCTCGACGAGGATCGGGCGCTTGCGGAGCTGCTCGCCGACCGCCCACACGGTCGCGAGCGCCTCGTCCGACGTCTCCTCGGCGC
>JBKOVW010000029.1:0-2457 GCA_046724095.1 Actinomycetota bacterium
GTCGAAGATCGCGAGCAGCTGCTCCTCCGCTGTAGCCCCCCGCCGACGTGCCTCGCTCTCGACCCAGCCGTAGGTCCAGATCTGCTCGCGCCGCTCCAGGAAGGCGAGCACGAGTTCGTCCTTGGAGTTGAAGTGCTTGTAGAGCGTCGCCTTGGCGACGCCGGCGCGCTCGACCAGCTCGTCGACACCGACATCGTGGATGCCGCGATGGGAAAAGAGCTCGTAGGCGGTGTCGAGGATGCGGTCGCGAGCACCCCGCCCAAGCTCCGGACGAGTGGCGGTGGTTGCGTCCAAGCGCAGAAGGTTAGCACTGAACAGAACTGTCTGTTTTGTGAGGGATGGTGTCGCCGGTGCCGGATCCGTGTCTCCCCGTCAATGTTTAGCCCTGGCGACAGTGGACAGAACGGTCTGGCTACACGGATCTGGTCGGAGGAGGCTTTCAGGGGTCTGCCTGCATCGGCTCACGGTGGCGCGAGGAAGGGTCTAGTTCCTCACCGATAGCTACTCCACAAGGAGGCAGGGCATGGCAACAGCAACAGCAACCGCCGAACGGCGCCGCACGGCAGCGCCGTACGGCGAGACTCGTCTCGCGCAAGGCGACGAGACCAAGAACGCGCTCAAGACGACGGAGTTCTTCGCGATGGTCGCAGTCAACGCGGCGATCCTCATCGCCGCCTGGGTATCCGACTCACTCAACGACGTGCGCGCCTGGACGCTCGTCGCCGCAGTCGCGATCGGCTACATCATCAGCCGCGGCCTCGCCAAGTCAGGCAGCAAGTACACCGGCGGCGAAGACCCGCTCAACCACAACAATCACTAGGCACGCGACGTTCGAGGCATTGCCGTGGCGCTCGGCGGCGTTCGTCGAGTCGTGCACAACCGACTCCACGCCCCTGCCACGAACTCTGTACACGAACGACAGCGAAGCGGCGTAAGCCGTCGCGAAAGGAGCTTCCATGAGCGAATCCACTGCAGAGCAGGTGAAGGAGCGCGTCGGCGAAGGCGCGCAGCAAGTCCAGGAGAAGGCGTCCGAGGCGAAAGAACGGACGCGTGAACGCTTGAGTGGGCAGATCGACAGCCGGTCGACGCAGGCCGGCGAGCAGATGACCCGAACCGCCGACGCATTGCGACAGACCGCGCAGCAGCTGCGCGGGGATCACCAGGCACAGCCGGCGCAGCTGCTCGAGGGTGTAGCCCAGCGCGTCGAGAAACTCGGGCAGTACCTCACGGCGAACGACGGGGATGGGCTCCTGCGCGACGTCGAGCGAATGGCGAGAAACCAACCGTGGCTCATCGTCGGCGGCGGCACCCTGCTCGGCTTCGTCGCAGCCCGATTCACGAAGGCGTCGAGCACACGCCGGTACGAGGCCAACGGCGGCGGCACGCAGCGCCCGGCGCTGACGGCGCAGGCGGGAGGCGACAGGCGTGACCTCTAGGCCCGACGAACTGCACGACCGCCCGATCGGCGAGCTGCTTCAGCAGCTCGCCAACGAGACGACGACGCTCGTGCGACAGGAGCTCGACTTGGCGAAAGCCGAGATGCGCGAGAAGGCTGGAAAGGCCGGCCCGGGATTCGGCATGTGGGGTGCTGCCGGGGCGGCAGGTCTGCTCGCTCTCGGTTCGCTGACTGCGTTTCTGATTCTGGCCCTCGATGGAGCGATGCCGAACTGGTTGGCCGCTCTGATTGTGGGCCTCGTCTGGGCGGCGGTCGCCGGCGCTCTCTACCTTCGCGGCAAGCGGCGTGTGGAGGAAGTCGGCTCCCCCGTACCCGAAAAAACCATCGAAACCGTGAAGGAGGACGTCCAGTGGGCGAAACATCCGACGACATCCGCGAAGACATAGAGCAGACGCGCGGGCGAATGGGTGAAACCGTCGAGGCGATCGGCTACAAGACCGACGTCAAGTCGCGCGTCAAGGACAACGTCACCGAGAAGAAAGACGCCGTCGTTTCCCGTGTGACCGGCGCGATGCCCGACGGCGAGCAGGTGAAGAGCGGCGCGCGCAAGGTCGGGATCTCGAAACAGAACCCGCTCGGGCTCGGGATTGCAGCGATGGCCGTGGGCTTCCTCGTCGGCACGCTGCTGCCGTCGACGAGCGTCGAGGACGACAAGCTCGGCGAGATGTCCGACCAAGTCGGCGAGAAGGCGCGCGAGGCCGGCCAGGAAGCGCTCGACCGCGGCAAGGAGGTCGCACGCGAAGCCGTCGACAGCGCGAAGGAGACTGCCGGCGGAAAGACGAGCGACGCGGCACAGGAGATGGCGTCAAGCCTGCGGGACAAGGCACAAGAGGTCGGCTCGACCTCGACGTCCTAGTCCGCGAAAAAGCGGAACCGGGCGTTGCGGCACGCTCGGTTTCCGTGCAGGGCGCTAATCGGAAGCGCCGAGAGCACGCGTTGTCGGCGGTCCCGAGGTCGTTATCGGTGCTGTTCAATCAACAGGGCGCCGAGCGCCTGCGCAC
>JBKOVW010000139.1:0-3433 GCA_046724095.1 Actinomycetota bacterium
CACGTTGACGCTCGCGGGCAGTTCGATGGGCTGTTTTCCGATTCGACTCATCTGCGCTCTACCAGACGAAGCACACGACTTCGCCGCCGATTCCCTTCTCTTCCGCGGTGCGCGAGGTGACGAGCCCGTTCGACGTCGACAAGATCGCGACGCCCATCCCGCCGAGCACGCGCGGCAGGCGATCCTTGCCCGCGTAGACACGGCGGCCGGGCTTCGACACCCGCTTGAGGTCGGTGATGATCCTCTCGCGGCTCCGGCCGTACTTCAGCTGGACCACGAGGGTATCGAAGCTCTCGCCCTTCTTGACGTGGAAGTCCGTGATGTAACCCTCTTCCTTGAGGATGCGCGCGATGCCTTCCTTCAGGCGGGAGGTCGGCATCTCCGCGCTCTCATGCAGCGCCTTGTTGGCGTTGCGGATGCGGGCGAGCATGTCGGCGACTGGGTCCGTGAGCACCTAGATCACCAACTGGATTTGGTCATGCCCGGGATGACGCCCTGGTGTGCGAGCTCCCGCAGGCAGATCCGGCAGAGGCCGAACTTGCGGAAGACGGCACGGGGCCGTCCACAGCGGTTGCAGCGCGTGTAGTTGCGCACCTTGTAGCGCTGTGGGCGCGATTGCTTGATGCGAAGCGAGGTCTTTGCCATGCGGTGCTATTGCTCCCTTCCGTCCGCCGCGAACGGCATGCCGAGGCCGCGCAGCAGCGCGATCGCATGCTCGTCGTTCTTGGCGGAGGTCGTAATCGCGACGTCCAGCCCGCGGACCTGCTGGATGTCGTCGTAGTTGATCTCCGGAAAGATGATCTGCTCGCGGATGCCGAGCGAGTAATTGCCGCGACCGTCGAACGAGCGCGGGCTGAGCCCGCGGAAGTCGCGGATGCGCGGCAGCGCGATCGCGATCAGCCGGTCGAGGAACTCGTACATCCGCGCGCCGCGAAGCGTGACCTTCGCACCGATCGGCATGCCCTCGCGGATCTTGAACTGCGCGATCGACTTCCGGGCGCGGCGCACCTGCGCGCGCTGGCCGGCGATCGTCGTCAGCTCGTCGAGCGCCGAGTCGAGCTGCTTGGCGTCGGTCTTGGCCTCGCCGACCCCCATGTTCAACGTGATCTTCTCGAGGTGCGGGACGTCCATCGTCGAGGAGAGCTCGAGCTCGTCCTTCAGGCGCGGTCGCAGGTCCTGCTCGTAGAGGACCTTGAGGCGCGGCGCGTAGGACGCGCGCGCAGCCTCTTTCCGGACTTCCCGGACGGTGGTGCTCATCGGTCGATCTCCTCCCCGCAGTCCTCGCGCTTGCAGACACGGACCTTCACGAGCTGGCCGTGATCCTGCTTCTCCTTCATGCCCACCCGGGTCGGGCGGTTGCAGACGGGGCAGACGACCATGACGTTGCCGACGTGGAGCGGCGCGGGCTTGTCGATCACGCCGCCCGGCGTCATCCCGGCGGCTCCCATCCGGCTCGTGTTCTGGATCGGGCGCGGCTTCGTGTGCCGCTTGACGATGTTGAGGTTCTCGACGACGACCTTCTGATCCTTGGGCCGCGCGTCGATGACACGGCCCTGCTTGCCGCGGTCCTTGCCGCTCAGGATGTGGACGAGGTCGCCTTTCTTGACTCTCATGGTGTGCGCCACCTAGAGCACCTCCGGGGCCAGCGAGACGATCTTCATGAAGTTCTTCTCGCGCAGCTCGCGCGCGACGGGCCCGAAGATGCGGGTCCCGCGCGGGTTGCGCTGGTTGTCGATGATCACGGCGGCGTTCTCGTCGAACGCGATCGACGTGCCGTCCTCGCGGCCGTACGCCTTCTTGGTGCGCACGACGACGGCCTGAACGACCTCGCCCTTCTTCACCGCGCCCTGCGGCGTGGCGAGCTTCACCGTGCCGACGATGATGTCGCCGACGCGTGCGTACCGCCGGTGCGACCCACCCTTCACGCGGATGCAGAGGAGCTCGCGGGCGCCGGTGTTGTCGGCGACGCGTAGACGCGATTCCTGCTGGATCATCGGGCTGCTTCCACCACCTCTACGAGCTTCCAGTGCTTCGTCTTCGAGAGCGGTCGCGTCTCGACGATCCGGACGACGTCGCCGACGTTCGCGCTGTTCTGCTCGTCGTGCGCGTGGAACTTGACGCTGCGACGGACGACCTTCTTGTAGCGCGGGTGCGCCTTGATCGTGTCGACCTTGACGACGATCGTCTTGTCCATCGCGTTCGAGACGACAACGCCGCGGCGCTCCTGCCGGCGGCCGCGCTCGGACTGCGGCTTCGGCGTGCGCGCGATCGGCTTGCGCTCGGGGGGACGCTCGCGGGCCGGCTTCGAGTGCCTGTGGCGCTCCGCGCGGGGTAGGCGCTTGCGCTTCTTCTTCTCCTCGGCGGGAGGCTGAGGCGCGGCCTCCTCTGCAGGGGCTTCCTCGGCCGGAGCCTCCTCTGCAGGAGCCTCGGCAGCAGGAGCCTCCTCTGCGGGGGCCTCCTCCGTCGCCTGGGCCTCGGGCGCAGCCTGCTCGGCTGCAGCCGCCTCGGGCTCGGGCGTCTCTGCCGGAGTCTCTTCTGGTGTCTCGTTGTTCTGTTCTTCTTCAGCCACTTAGCTCTGTGCCGCCTCTCGTTCGGTGCGCACCGTCAGGATGCGCGCGATCTCGCGCTTCGCCAGCTTCAGCCGGGCGCTGTTCTCGAGCGCGCCGGTCGCCGACTGAAAGCGCAGGTTGAACAGCTCCTGCCGCCGGTCGGCCAACGCGTCCGCGAGCTCGTCGTCGGTCATGTCCCTCAAGTCCCTAGCTTTCAAAGAGATCCGCCTCCCGCTTCACGAACTTCGTCTTTAGCGACAGCTTCGTCCCGGCCAGGCGCAGCGCTTCCTTCGCGAGCGGCTCCGGCACGCCGGCCAGCTCGAACATCACGCGGCCCGGCTTGATCACCGCAACCCAGTGCTCGGGAGAGCCCTTGCCCGAGCCCATACGCGTCTCGGCCGGTTTCTGCGTCGTCGGCTTGTCGGGGAAGACGTTGATCCAGACCTTGCCGCCGCGCTTGATCTTGCGCGTCATCGCGATTCGCGCGGCTTCGATCTGCCGGTTGGTGACCCAGCCGGTCTCGAGCGCCTTCAGGCCGAAGTCGCCGAACTGCACGGTCGTCTGGCCCTTCGAGTAGCCGCGCCGGCGGCCGCGCTGGTACTTGCGGAACTTGGTTTTCTTCGGGAGCAGCATCTCAGTCGTCGGCCTTCTCTTGCTCCGTCGGATCCTCGGTCTGCTGCTTCGGCGTGGTGCTGTCCGGAGCATCCGCGACGGGCGGCGGGGTCGTCTCGACCTTCGGATCGACCTGTGGCTGCTCGCGGCCCTCGGCCGACTTCGCCTTCTCGTCCGTCCGCGGCCGCTCGACGTTGTCCTGGGCACCGGCGCGGTCGCGCGGAGCGCCTCGGCCCCTGCCACCGCCCTGGCCGCCACGGCCACCCTGACCG
>JBKOVW010000204.1:0-4300 GCA_046724095.1 Actinomycetota bacterium
AGCGACGCGCCTCTGCAGAGGATCGTGACGCTGCGCGCGTGGTTCGCGAAGAACATCGCTGCCTGACCGGCCGAGTTGCCGGCGCCGACGATCTGGACGTCGAGGCCGTGCGTGTTCGGCGCCTCGCTGCGTGCGGCGCCGTAGAAGACGCCTTTACCGACAAGCTCGTCGAAGCCCTCGATCGACAGGCGCCGCCAGGAGACACCGCAGGCGAGGATCATCGTCTTCGCATGCAAGACGTCGCCGCCGTCGAGGTGCACCTGTCGTCGCTCGCAATCGATGCGCATCACGCATCGGGTTCCGAGAATCTCGGCGCCGAGCCGGCGTGCCTGCTGGAGCGCCCGGCTTGCGAGCTCCTCGCCCGACACGCCTGACGGAAAGCCGAGGTAGTTCTCGATCCGTGAGGACGTGCCGGCCTGGCCGCCCGGAGCTTCCCGCTCGATGACGATCGTCTTCAACCCCTCCGAGGCGCCGTACACCGCTGCTGCGAGGCCGGCCGGACCGCCGCCGATGATCACCGTGTCGTATTCCGCGGCGGACGGCTCCGTCTCGAGCCCGAGCAGCTCCGCGATCTTCCGCATCTGCGGCTTCACCACGGTCTTGCCACCGATCACGCGGATCGCCGGCAGGTCACCGTCCGCGAGCAGCGGGCCGCCCCACTGCTCTTCGACGTCGGGCGCGCCCGGCTGCAACCACTCGAACGAGATCTGGTTGCGGTGGAGGAAACGCCGTAGCTCGCTGCAGGCCGAGTCCCGCGCGTGCCCCAGGATCAGCGCGCGCGGCGGCGGTGGCTCGGCGGCGATGCCCTGAAGCCCGCGCGGTCCCGTGATCCGGTGGCTGGCCAGCCTTCCGACTTCCTTGGCGATCTCGGGCGCGTAGGCCGCGACCGAGTGGTAGTCGTGCGGTGAGACCTGAACGACGCGCGACGGCTCGGCCGCTCGGAATCCGACGGGGAAGAGAGTCCCGAATGTGATCGGCACCTCGCCGAAGATCTCGCCGGGATGGCGCTCGCCGACGACACGGTCGATCCCGTCGACGAGCTTCACCGCCTCGATCCGCCCGTCCAGGAGTGCGAACAGCCCTTGCTCGTCGCCCTCGTGCGCGGCGTACTCGCCGGCGGAAAGCCTGAGGTCGGCGGCAGCGCGGGCAAGCCGTTCGCAGGCGGTCTGGTCGAGGTCGCTGAAGATGCGTATGCGACGGATGTCGTCTGCGCTCAGCACCAAGCGAGCGTAACCCGAAGGCGCGAAAAGTGACACGAGCGGGTCAGGCGATGCGCCCCGTGCCGCCCTAGCGTGGAGCCGAAAGGAGACAAGCCCATGAAAATGTTCTTCACAGCGCTCTCGCTGGTCCTCTTGTTGTCGCTTGGCGTGTTCGCCGGCCTCGCCCTTGCCGACAACGGCAACGGGAATGGGAACGGCAACGGCGGCAAGGACCGAGGCGGCGTGAACACCTGCCAGCCCGGCTACCACGCCGAAGGCGACTCGTGCGTCCACAACGGCGACGGCGCAGGCAACTGCGGCCAGAACCAGTCCGGTGATCCCGGCAACGGTGGCGACAAGGGTTACGGCAACGGCAGCGGCTGCGGTGAAAGCACTCCGCCGCCCACGACGCCCGAGACCACGACGACCACCCCGACCACGACGGACGGCGGTGGCGGCGGCACGACGACCACCCCGACCACTACGGACAGCGGTGGCGGCGGCACGACGACGACTACTGCGGGCGGCAGTGGCGGCGGGACCACGTCGACCTCAGAGCCGACGGCGTCCACGCCGGAGCCGACGACGACAACCGGGACGACGACTCAAACGACAACCACGACGTCTCGCACTACGACGACAGCAGCCCCGCCCAAGAGCGGCGTCAAGGCTGCGTCGGCCACGCACAAGAAGAGCCCGCCGAAGGCGGCGCACCCTCCGAACCAGCGCGGCGCGCTCCTCGCGACGGCCACCGCACCGCGCCAGGCCCCGTTCACGAAGTAGCGATGCGGACGATCGGCCCCACCCTCGGCGCCGTCTTGGTGGGGCTGGTCTTCGCTCTCCCTGCGCCGGCAGCACGTCCGTCGGCGCGGGAAGCGATCTCCATCCCGAAGATCGGGGTCACCGCAAAGATCGGGACCCAGCTCTCCCGCGGCCCGGTCTACTGGCAGCGCGTCGGCAGGCCGGGACAGGGCACGACGATCGCGATCGCGGCCCACGACGTCACGCCCGTGCCGGGATTCCGCGGCCATGGCCCCTTTCATGACATCAACCGGCTCGTGAGAGGCGACAGGGTCACGGTGACTCACGCGGGCAAGCGGTACGCCTACCGCGTCACCGGGCGGCGATTGATCCCCGGCACCAACATGCACATCGCCGATCTCACCCGCTACGAGCGCCTCCTGCTGACGACCTGCTGGCCCCGGGGGTCGAGCAAGTACCGCCTCGTCGTCTACGCGCAGCCCGCGAAGCTGTAGCTCAAGCCTCCTCGAGCTGCGCCTCGTACGGGCCGCGGCCCGTCATCACGGCGGCCCCGCAACGTGCGGCAAGCGCGACAGCGTCCTCGATCGAGTCCCCGCGCCCGAGGCCGTACGTGAGGCCCGCGGCGAAGGAGTCGCCGCAGCCGTAGGCGTCGACGATCGTGCCAGGCACAGGCGCAGGCCGAAACGGCCCTCCCGGCTGGACCCAGCCGCCCAGGCCGCCCGAGGTCGTGACGACGACGTGCGGCGGCGGGTCGAGCTCGCCGGGGTGGTAGAGCTCCCCCTCGTCCTCCCCGCTCCCGACGAGCGCGTCGAGCTCTACGCCGGCCTCCCGGAGCGTCGGCAGCTCGCGCGCCGCGGCGACGAGGGTCCGCGCAAGCCGCGCGTGGTGGAGCGCCTCGGCATCGCCGCTGACGAAGAAGACCGCGTCGAGGCCCGCGAGCTCGCGCCAGGGCAGGCGGCTGTCGCCGCCCCGCGGACGCAGTTTCTCGCCGAGCACCGTGATCGTCCGCTCGCCCGTCTCGTCGACGTACGTGAACGCGCGCCGCGTCGGGTCGGCGTCGGGTATCGCGCGAACCTCGATGCCGAGATTCGTCAGCTCGGCGCGGGAGCGGCGTCCGAGCTCGTCGGCGCCGAGGGCGGTGAAGAAGAGGCAGGAGCCTACGAGCCTGGCGAGCTGTGCAGCGGCCACGGCGCCGCCGCCGGCCGGTTCCTCCCAGGTCTCGAGGGCGGGGACGATCTCTCCCGGCCGCGGAACTCGCTCGACGCGGGCGAACTCCACCCATTCCACGTGGCCGACCACGGCGACCCGCATCGTCGGATCCTCACACGTCTCGTGCCTGGCACGTTTCAAGATGTCGCCGATGACGCCGCCGCCGTTCGAACGCTTCTACGACGAGCACAAGGAGGAGATCTACGCCTTCCTCGTGCGCCGCCTCGGGCGCGACCGTGCGGAGGACGCCTTCCAGGAGACGTTCCTCCGTGCCCTGCGCGCGTACCCGAAGCTCCGCCACGGCGAGCACCTGCGCGCCTGGGCCTACACGATCGCGAGCAGGATCGCGATCGACGAGCACCGACGCCCGCGCGCGGACGCCGACCTGCCCGAGCTCGCGTCGCTCGACGGCCGCCCCGCTTTCGCGCAGCTCGAGCACCTCGCCGACGAGCTGCCTCCGACCGAGCGCGTCGCAGTCGTGCTGCGTTACGGCTACGACCTCGACTACGCCGACATCGGCGCCGCGCTCGGCTCGAATGCCACCGCCGCGCGACAGGCCGCCTCCGCCGGCATCCGCAGACTTCGACGAAAGGAAGCCCAGTGACCCTCGTTTCGACAGAACTCGACCGCCGCTTCCGCGACGCCGCCGCGAACGAGCACCTGCTCGACGTCGCGTACGACCTTGTCGACACGCCGATCGGCGAGCTGCTCGTCGCTACGACCGAGCGCGGCCTCTGCCGCATCGTCTACGACGCCGAGCCCGAGCAGGAGACCGAGCGGCTCGCGCGCGCGTTCGGTGTGCGCGTCCTTCGTTCGACGCCGCCGATCGACCCGGCACGCCGCCAGCTCGACGAGTACTTCTCCGGGACCCGGCACCGCTTCGACCTCGCGGTCGACCTTGCGCTGCAGGCGGACTTCCACCGCCGGGTACTGCACGAGCTGGCGCGGGTTCCGTACGGCGAGGTCGTGACGTACGGCGAGCTCGCAGCCCGCGCAGCACGCCCTCGGGCGGCTCGAGCGGTCGGCACCGTGATGAACCGCAACCCACTGCCGATCGTCCTCCCGTGCCACCGCGTGATCGGGGCCAACGGCAAGCTCGTCGGGTACGGCGGCGGCCTGGAGCGGAAGGA
>JBKOVW010000347.1:0-12532 GCA_046724095.1 Actinomycetota bacterium
CAGCACGCTCAGCGGACCAGCGAAGCCGGCGCTCGCGAAATAGCCGAGCAAGGCCAGCACAGCGAGCGCGCACGCAGCGGCCAGCGTTTTGACGGCGCGATACCTCATGAAAAGGAACCCCCTGTCGGTCGTGGTCGGTCCGTTGTGCCCGGTTCGCGCCCGACCGAGCGGACACTGCGCAGGTTTTACAAAAGCCTTAAGGCAAGTGCGTCAAAGCACGACCTGCTCCGGGAACACCGCGCCGTCCGCGAAGCGCTCGAGCCGGTACGGCGCCAGGTCGACGGGCGGCTCCAGCTCGACCAGCTCGTGCGCGACTGCGTTGCCCACCGCGGGCGACTGCATGAACCCGTGTCCGGAGAACCCGCACGCCACGTAGGTCCGCTCGTCGAACCAGCCGATCAGCGGGTGAGCGTCCGGCGTCATGTCGTACAGCCCCGCCCACGCCCGCAGCACGGGCGCACCCGCCGCCGGCGGATAGCGATGGGCGAGCCGCCTGCGCCAGTCTGCGACGAGCGAGTCGTCGACCACTTCGTCTCGCGTCCAGCGCGGCTGCGCCTCGGTCATCGCGAGCCGGAGCGCGTCGCCCCGGCGCCGGAAGTGGAAGGTCGTCTCGTCCTCGATCGTCATCGGCACGTCGCCGGGCAGATCTGCGACGGGCCCGACGTCCACGAGCTGGCGGCAGAGCGGCCTGATCGCCAGCTCCGGGAGAAGATCGGTCGACGCAGCGCCGCACGCGACGACGAGCACGTCGTGCGACAGCTCGCGCGCATCCGTCTGCTCGCGCACCTCGACGCCCAGCTCCGCCGCGCGGCGAACGAGCTCGGCCGTCACCGCCGCCGGCTCGGCGACGCCGTCCTGCCAGCACGCGACCGCGCCGGCCACGTCGTCAGTGCGCAGTCCGCGCACGCGTGCGGGCTCGACCTCCTCAACCGGAACCCCTAGCCCGCGCTGCATCTCAGCGCGTGCGCGCAGCCTCTCCCAGCCGTCGCCGGTCGTCGCGAGGAACATGTAACCCACCGCGTCGAACAACGGCGAGCCGAGCTCGCGAAAGAGCTTCGCGCTCTCCTGCGCCAGCCGCACCTCCGCCTCGGTCGAGAACTGCTGGCGAAACCCGCCCATCGCTTTCCCGGTCGCACCCGACGCGATTGCGTCTCGCTCGGCCAGCACGACGTCGTCGGCACCGAGCAGCGCGAGGTGGTACGCGATCGACGCGCCTACGGCGCCGGCACCGGCGATGACGATTCGAGCCATGTCTCCAGTTGGGCTTGCTCCGCGTCGGTGAGCATGCGCAGCGGCCGCCGCACGTCGGGGCCGATCGGGACGCCGCGCCGCGCGACGACAAGCTTCGCCGCTGCCTGAAGGGGGAAGCGCTCCAGTGCCAAGCGGACGGGACCGAGGTCCGCCGTCCCGGGCTGCCTGACGGCGTTCACGATCAGCTCCGGAAACGCGGATGCGAGCGCCGAGACCGCCCCCACCGCCCCTGCAGCGAGCCCTTGCGGGATGAGCGCCTCCGGTCCGACGAAGATGTCGAGCCCCTCGAGCAGATACGGCTCAAACCGGCCCCACGGCGTGTCCGAGACCTTCAGCCCGCGGAAGTTCGGCGCCGCCTCGCGCAGCTGCTCCAGCACCGGGACGGGCACGGCGTAGCCGCTGCGTGCAGCGAACTCGTAGACGTAGAACGGCGTCGGCGCAGCTGCCCGCGCTGCCGCGGCCAGGTGCGCCAGCAGCGCCTCGTCGTCGAGCGGGAAGTACGGCGGCGCCATCACGGCGACTGCATCGGCGCCGATGTCGGCAGCGTGCGCGGCGAGCTCGACGGTGTCCCAGGTCGATTGCGCGCCGCAGTGCACGGCGACCTGCAATCGGCCGTCCGCGGCCTCGACGAAGAGCTGCGCAGCGCGGCGGCGCTGCTCCACCGGCAAGAGGAACCCCTCGCCCGTCGTCCCGAGCGCAAGCAGACCGTCCACGCCGCCCGCCGCGAGAAAGTCGACGTACGGCGGGATCGCCGACTCGTCGAGCGCCTCGCCCGCGTCCTTCAGCGGCGTCAGCGCCGCGGCCAGTGCACCTTTCAACATGGTCCCAACTCTAAGCTGAACGCATGGGCGGGCTGCGGGTCGAACGGGACGGTGACGTGCTACGCGTCACCCTCGCCCGGCCGGAACGCCGCAATGCCTTCGACGCTGAGCTGATCGCCGACCTCACCGACGCCTTCGCCGACGTCGGCGACGTTCGTGCCGTCGTCCTCGCCGGCGAGGGCGAGACGTTCTGCGCGGGCGCGGACGTCGACTGGCAGCGCTCAGCGATCGACCTCTCGTACGAAGACAACGTCGAAGACGCGCTCAAGCTCTACCGGATGTGCGAGACGATCGACCGCTGCCCCGCGCCGGTCGTCGCGCGCATCCAGGGGTTCGCGCTCGGCGGCGGCTCCGGCCTCGCCGCGTGCAGCGACATCGCGGTCGCCGCGACCGACGCGACGTTCGGCTTCACGGAGGTGAAGCTGGGGATCATCCCCGCCGTCATCTCCCCCTTCGTGTTGCCGAAGATCGGCCACCACGCCCGGCGCTACTTCCTCACGGGCGAGCGCTTCGATGCGCAGACAGCGCTACGGATCGGGCTCGTGCACGAGGTGACGGACGACCTCGACAGCGCCGTGCACACGATCCTCGACCAGCTGCTGAGCTCCGGCCCGAACGCCGTCCGCGAGGCCAAGAAGCTCGTCCGCGACCGCCCGGGCGGACAGGAGACAGCCGAGATCGCCGCGCGCTTGCGCGCGAGCGAGGAAGGCCAGGCGAGGCTGCGAGCGTTCTTCGAGCGGCGGTAGCGATGCGACGCCTGCTTTTCCTCGTCGGCGCGATCGTCCTCGTCGACACGATGTTCTTCACGGCGCTGACGCCGCTGCTGCCGCACTACGTCGACAAGCTCGGTCTCGGCAAGGCGGGTGCCGGCCTGCTGCAGGCGATGTACCCGCTCGGCGCGCTGCTCGCGGCGATCCCGGGCGGCATGGCGGCGGCGCGCTTCGGCGTGAAGCCGACGGTGCTGATCGGCCTCTCGCTGCTGGCGCTCACGACGGTTGCGTTCGGGCTCGCGGACTCGGTTTGGGCGCTCGACCTCGCCCGCTTCGTCCAGGGCGTGTCGAGCGCGTTCTCGTGGACGGGCGCGCTCGCATGGCTGGTCGCCGCGTCTCCTCCGGGACGCCGCGGCCAGCTGATCGGCTCCGCGTTCGGCGCCGCGATCGCCGGTGCCCTGTTCGGGCCGGTACTCGGCGCGATCGCCTCGTTCACCGGGACGGCTGCCGCCTTCGCGGCGGTCGCGGGGCTCGCCGTGGTCCTCGCGGTCGCCGCCTGGCGCACTCCAGCGGCCACGCCCGACGCGCCGCAGCCCGTGCGGATGCTGTTCCGCGCACTCGGAATGCGGCGGATCCAGATCCCGATGTGGCTCTGCCTCCTCCCCGCGCTCCTGTTCGGGAACCTCTCCGTGCTCGCGCCGCTGCGTCTGTCGGATCTCGGCTGGGGCGCGGCCGCGGTAGGTGCGACGTACCTCGTCATGGCCGGCGTCGAGGCGAGCTGGGCGCCGATCCTCGGACGCGCCTCCGACCACTTCGGCCGGCTCAGGCCGCTGCGCGCGGCGCTGCTCGCGTCGGCGATCGTCACGCTCCTGTTGCCGTGGCCGGAGAGCGCGTGGCTGCTGGCGCTCGTGATCGTCTCGGCCGGCTTCGCGTTCGGCAGCTTCTGGACGCCGGCGATGTCGATGATCACCGACGAGGCCGAGACGGCCGGCCTCGACTACGGCTACGCGTTCGCACTCGTCAACATCGCCTGGGCGCCCGGGCAGGCGGGCGGCGCTGCGATCGGCGGTGCCGTTGCATCGGCGACGAGCGACAAGGTGGTCTACCTCGGTCTCTCGTGCCTCTGCGTGGCGACGCTGCTGGCGATCTCGGGCTACAGAGAGACGGCTGCGCCGCTCGCCGCCGAGCGGTAGAGCGCGTCGATCACGCGAACCTGACCCAGCGCGTCGGCGCGGCCGAGCAGCGGCTCGGCCTCCCCGCGCACCGCTGCGCTGAAGTTCTCGACCTGCAGGAAGTAGCGGTCGACGTCCTCGACGTCGATCCGCTCGCCGTCGACCTCGACGTGCGGGTCGCGGCAGCGAATCGGATCGGCCACGACGAGCTTGCCCGTCGACCCGATCGCCTCGAGACCGTTCCCCTCCGGAAGGTCGAAGCCGCAATGGAACTCGCCGAAGACGCCGCCGCCGAACTCGAGGAGCGCGACGAAGCCGGCGTCCACGCCGGTCGCGCTCGTGCGCTGCCGGCCGAAGACGAGCTGCGGCTCGCCCGCAAGCAGCCGCTGCATGCTGATGCAGTAGCAGCCGAGGTCCATGAGCGCACCGCCGTCGAGCTCGGGCAGCATGCGGACGTCGGCGTCATCGGCGAGCGTGAACGAGAAGAGCGAGCGCACCTGCCGGAGCTCGCCGATCGCGCCTGCGCAGACGAGCTCGGCGGCCTTACGCGTCTGCGGATGGTGCCGGTACATGAACGCCTCCATCAGCAGGCGGCCTGCGCGGTCAGCCGTGTCGAATGCGCGCTCGACGGCGTCGACGCGGCGATCCATCGGCTTCTCGCAGAGGACGTGCTTGCCCGCCTCGAGCGCACGGATCGACCACTCGACGTGCAGCGAGTTCGGCAGCGAGACGTAGACGACGTCGAGGTCGGGATCCTCGAGGAGCGCCTCGTAGCTGCCGTACGCGCGCTCGAGGCCGTGCTCGCGGGCGTACTCCTCCGCGCGCGAGGAGTCCCGGCTCGCGACGGCGACGACGTGCGTGCGGTCGGATTGCGCGGCGCCGTCGAGGATCGCCTCGTTGATACGAGCGGTCGAGAGCAGGCCCCAGCGGACCGGCTCGCTCATCCCAGAGACACGGCAGCACCCGTCGCCGCCGAGCGAAAGAGCGCATCGATGGCACGCGCCTGACCAACGGCGTCCTCGCGCCCCAGGAGCGGTTCCGCCGTGCCACGCACAGCGTCGCCGAGGTTCTCGATCTCCAGCCGGTACGAATCGGCGTGCTCGAGCTCGATTCGCTCTACTCGGCCGCCGCGTCGAAGCTCGATCACCGGCACGACGCAGTGCCAGGGATCGTCGAGGAAGAGCGCCCCCTCGCTCCCGATCACCTCGAGCTCGTCACGGTTGGGCAGCGCCGTCCCGCAGTCGAACTGGGCGAAGGCGTCTCCGGGAAAGCGCATGGTGCCGCTGAAGACCCAGTCCGTGCCGCTCGGCCCGACGAACTGCTGCCCGTACACCTGCTCGGGCTCGCCGGCAAGCAACCGGGATCCGCTGATGCAGTAGCAGCCCACATCCATCAGGCTGCCGCCCTCCACGTCCACGCGTAGGCGGATGTTCTGCGCGTCGTACAGCCCATAGCTGAAGCAGGAGCGCACGAGGCGGACGTCTCCGATCGCGCCGTCGTCGACGAGCTGACGAAGCCGGGCCGTTTGAGGGTTGTGGCGGTACATGAACGCCTCGGTCAGGATCCGCCCAGTCCTCTCGGCAGCGTCGAACGCCGACTCGACGTCGTCCACGTGCCTGCTCATCGGCTTCTCGCAGAGCACGTGCTTTCCCGCTTCGACGGCGCGGATCGACCACTCGCAGTGCAGCGTGTTCGGCAGCGAGATGTACACGGCCTCGACGTCCCCGTCCGCGAGCAACTCCTCGTAGGAGCCGTATGCGCGCTCGATCTCCCACTCGCGCGCGTACTGCTCGGCCCGACTTCGATCGCGGCTCGCCACCGCGATCAGCTCCGCCTTCTCCGAGGCGTGCAGACCGGGAATGACCTTCCGGTTGATGTCGGCGGTCGACAGGATCCCCCACTTGACGGCTCCTACCCCCATGACGTCTCCGTCATGGGGCGGAGGGCCGTCTCGAGGACGCGAAGGTTGCGTGGCCTCGTGAGCACGAAGACGACGACGTCCGCGACGTCGTCCGCGGTCATCATCCCGGCGAGCGCCTCCTCCGTCCGCCCTCGCCCCGGCTCGAGCGCGAAGTCGGTGGCTACGCCACCGGGGCAGACGTTCGTGCACCGGATCCCGCGCTCGCGAAGCTCATGGTCGAGCGAGCGCGTGAAGCCGACCTGCGCGAACTTCGACGAGCAGTAGACCGCCTCGAGCGGAAGGCCGCGCCGCCCGGCCTCGGACGCGAGCGTGACGATGTCGGCCTCGCCGCTCTCGAGCAGATGCGGAAGCGCCGCGCGCACGGCGTAGAGGGTCCCTTTCACGTTCACGTCGATCATCTCTTCGAGGAAGTCGGGGGCAAGGTTCAGGAACGGCCCATAGGCGCCGACACCCGCGTTCGGAACGAGGATGTCCAGTCGGCCGAATTCGTTCACGGTCGCGTCGACGATCGCATCCACCTGAGCGGCATCGCGAACGTCGCACGGCTGCGCGACGGCATCTGCGATGCCGAGGTCGTCGCCGCTGCGCGACGCAAGGCCGAGCTTGACACCGTCCGCCGCGAGCCGTCGTGCGACCGCGGCACCGATCCCGCGGCTTGCCCCCGTGACGAGAGCAACCTTTCCGTCGAGCGTCGTCATGCGTCCTCCAAGGGTCGAAGGGCCGGATAGAGCCGGCGGAAACGGCGATACCCATGCTCGTACGCCGCGCTCCACTCAGGGTCCGGCTCGATCACGTCGAATAGCCGGACGCACGTGGCGACCGCCTCGTGAACGTCGCGAAAGACGCCGGCCGCCACGCCGCCGAGAAGCGCCGCACCATAGGCGGAGCCCTCATCCGTCTCCGTTCGCCTCATCGGGAGGCGGAGGACGGACGCGAGGATGCGAACCCAGAGCTCGCTGCGAGCTCCGCCACCCGACACGTGGCCGGCGCGCGGGTCGACGCCCAGCTCGCGCAGCAGCTCGAGCGAGTCGCGCAGTCCGTAGGAGACACCCTCGAGAACCGCACGAACGAATGCGCCGAGGTCGTGGCGAAGCGTGAGCCCGGCGAAGGCGGCCCGGGCGTGCGGGTCCGCGTGGGGCGTCCGCTCACCCGTCAAGTAGGGCAGGAAGGTAAGCCCGTCTGCGCCGGGAGGCCAGTCCGCAGCGCCGGCAATCAATTCGTCGTACGCACGCCCGGTGGCCAGCGTGTCGCGCAACCAGCGCAGCGATCCGGCTGCGGACAACATCACGCCCATTGCGTGCCAGCCGCCCGGCACTGCATGGCAGAAGGCGTGCACGCGCGCCTGTGGGTCGGCCGCGAACGCCGGCAGTGCCGCAAACACGACGCCTGAGGTGCCGACCACCACCGAGACCGGTCCCGGCCGGTCGACGCCGACACCGAGAGCCGCTGCGGCCTGATCGCCCGCGCCCGCCGCGACGGGGACGCCGCCGGCAGTCGTCCCTGAGATCTCAGGCGACTCACACGACCTCGGCAACCACGCAGGATCGAGCTCGAGCTCCGCGAGCATCTCCTCGCTCCAGCGCCGCCGTGCGACATCGAACAGGAGGGTGCCCGACGCATCCGCAACGTCGATCGCGTGCTCGCCCGTGAGACGCAGGCGGACGTAGTCCTTCGGCAGCAGCACATGCGCGATGCGCGCGTACGCCGCAGGCTCGTGGCGACGCAACCACAGCAGCTTCGGCGCGGTGAAGCCCGTGAGCGCGCGATTCCCCGTCAGCTGGATCAGGCGTGCGAGACCGACCCGTTCCTCGATCTCGGCGCACTCCGCCCCCGTCCGCTGGTCGTTCCAGAGGATCGCGGGCCGAAGCACGCGGTCCCCGTCGTCGAGAACGACCAGGCCGTGCATCTGACCGGAGAGGCCGATCGCCGTCGGCCGGGCTCCAAGCCTGGCCAGCGCCCGCTCGGCTGCCCGCCACCAGTCTTCCGGATCCTGTTCGGCCCAGCCTGGGCGCGGCGTCGAGAGCTCGTAGGTCTCCTCGGCTCGGGCGAGCACGTCGCCCGTCGCTGAGAGCGCGAGCGCCTTGACACCGGTCGTGCCGACATCGAGACCGACGAGCTGCGTCACCCGCCGAGTGCGGCGTAAACGAGCTCGTACGCGGCGACGGCGTCCTTTTTCGCCTGCGCCGCGCGCAGCGCCTCGTCGTCGATACGCGCTGCGGCGGCGTCGATGAAGCGCCACTGCAGCACGCTCCGCCTCGCGGCGGCCACTGCATCCTCGGTGTAGGGATACAGATCGAAGCCGAGCCGTTCGCCGTTCTCGCCGTATCCCGCGCGACGCAGCTCGACGGCAAGCTCGAGCGTCTCCATGAATGCCAGCGCTCCGACCATGTTGTCGTCGTCGAAGCTCCCCCAGCCCGAGTTCGCGTGCTGATGTCCGAGCACTCCCTCCGCTGCCAGCATGGCCGCGTACTCCGCCAGGCTCTCGCCGTTCATCAACAAATGCTGCCAGTCCATGTTGACCTTGACGTTGTCGATGCCCTGAGCTCGGAGCTTGTGGATCACGTGGAGCGTCATGCCGACGTTGCGCATGAAGATCTTCATCGCGGGCTCCGAGTTCTTGTGCTCGAGGAAGAGCAAGACCCCGCGCTCGCGGCAACGCTCTGCCGCCTGGCCGATGCCGTCGACGAACCAGGCCCAGCTCTCCTTGTACGGCGTCTGGAACGGGTAGTTGTAGCCCTCGATCCCCGGCCAGATGATGAAGTGAGCGCCGAGCTCGCCCGCGAAATCGATCGCCGCGAGGGTGCGGCGCAACGCCTCCGCCCGCGTCGCCCCGTCGGGCGAAGCGAGACCACCACGGCCGAAGCGCGGATCGAGGTGCAGGCCCGTCGCGAGGCAGTAGATGTCGTGTCCGTCCAGTGCGTCGCGGACCTGATCCAGGTTGTCCTCCGACAGCTCCTGCGGATAGTGGAACTCGTAGCCGTCGATCAGATCGCCGAGACCCTCGACGGCGTGGCGAACACGGTCGACCGTCGTCTCGTTCGCGAGGTCCGGCTTGTAGCCGCCCGGGACGAACCTCGTCGCCATCGAGCCGAACGCCCAGATCCCGAGTGAGGTCTTCATGTGCGCAGCCTAATATCACCTCGTGACCGAGGCTGAGGCGCGCGAGCGGGCGGCAGCTATGCTCGCCGACGCCGGGATCGTGCTGACGCCGCTCGAGCGTGAGCAGATCGAGATCGCGGACTTCGGCCTCGGCCGGCTCGACGAAGTCGGACTGCAGATCGTCGTCTACGTGAACACGGATCGCGTGTGCGCGAAGGAGCTCGTCATGTTCCCGCACCAACGTTGCCCCGAGCACCGCCACCCGCCGGTCGACGACGAACCGGGCAAGGAGGAGACGTTCCGCGTCCGCCGCGGCAGCGTGCACCTGCACGTCGAAGGCGACGGCGACGTCATGCTCGCGCCGGGCGAGCAGTACACGATCCCACCGAACACGCTGCACTCGTTCGAGGCCGGCGACGAGGGCGCAATCGTCTCGGAGTTCTCGACGAAGAGCCGCGACGCGCTGGACGTCTTCACGGACCCGCAGATCTTTCGTTAGCCGGCCACGACGGCGTTCCTCAGCACGCCGATGCGCTCGACCTCGCACTCCACGACGTCGCCGAGCTCGAGGGCGCGCGGCGGATCCATGAAGTAACCGCAGCCCCACGGCGTGCCGGTCAGTAACACGTCGCCCGGCTCGAGCGTGAAGTTGCGCGAGCAGAACGCAAGCAGCTGGGCGACGCCGAAGAGCATCTCCGCGGTCGACGAGCCCTGCACCACCTCGCCGTTCACGCGCGTCTCGAGCGCCAGCGCCTGAGGATCGGGGATCTCATCCGCCGTCACCACGACGGGGCCCAGCGGGCAGAACGTGTCGAAGCTCTTGCTGCGCGTCCACTGGCTCTCCGAGAACTGAACGTCGCGCGCCGAGACGTCGTTGCCGACCGTGTAGCCGAACACGTAGTCGAGCGCCGCGGCGACATCGACATGTCGCATCGGCCGTCCGACGACGACGCCGAGCTCGACCTCCCAGTCGACCTGCGTCGTCAGCTGTGCGTCGACGACGATCGGGTCGTTCGGACCGGTCACGCTCGAAGGAAACTTCGCGAAGACGAGCGGCTGATCGGGTTGTGACAGCTTCGACTCGCGGATGTGGTCGAGGTAGTTGAGCCCGATCGCGACGATCTTCCCCGGTTGCAGCGGCGCCGCGAGCTCTCCCGCAACCGCAGGTCCCACGGCGAGCTCGTTCGGATCGATGCCGGCCTCGACGAGCGAGAGAAGATCGCGGTCGAAATCGAGCTGCCGATAGTCGCCGTCGACGTCCTCCGCGAGCTTCGGTCCATCGTGACTCCGGACGGTCGCAATGCGCATCGGCCGATCCTGCCACGTGCAGTACAGTCGGCGGCGTGACGGAAGCGCCGGTCGACGCCCTCCGACGACGGGCCCGAGCCGGGCTGCACGAGAGCGCCGAGCGCGCGCCTGCGCGCGCGCACTTCCGGGCGATGGGCATCGACCCCGCGCGTCTCGACCGGCCGATCATCGGCGTCGCGTCGACGTGGACGGGAACGATGCCCTGCAACCTCAACCAGCGCGAGCTCGCCGACCGCGTCGGCGAGGGCGTGTCCGACGCCGACGGCGTCGCGCTCGGTTTCAACACGATCGCGGTCTCCGACAATCTGTCACAGGGAACGCCCGGCATGCGCGCCTCGCTCATCTCGCGCGAGGTCATCGCCGACTCGATCGAGCTGATGGTCCATGCGCACGACTTCGACGGGCTCGTCTGCGTCGTCGGTTGCGACAAGACGGTGCCGGCGGCGCTGATGGCGCTGGCACGGGTCGATAAGCCTGCCGTGCTCATCTACAACGGCCCGATGCGCGCCGGTCGCTGGCACGAGCGCGAAGTGACGATCCAGGACGTGTGGGAGGCCGTCGGGGCCGAGGAACGTGGGCTGATGTCGCGCGCGGAGCTCGACGAGCTCGAGCGCTCCGCCTGTCCGGGGGTCGGCACGTGCGCGGGTCACTTCACGGCGAACACGATGGCCGTCGCGATCGACTGCCTCGGCATCGCCTGCGCCGGCGACGCACTGGTGCCGGCCGACGAGAGCGCCGTGAAGGGCGAGGCCGCGGCGCACGCGGGCGCGCTGGCGGTGCGACTCGCGGAACAAGGCGTGACGGCACGCCGCTTCCTCGACCGGCGTGCGCTGATGAATGCGATGGCCGGGATCGCCGCGACCGGCGGGTCGACCAACGGTGTGCTCCATCTGCTCGCGATCGCCCGCGAAGCGGGAGTGCCGCTGACGCTCGAAGAGCTGACGGCCGTTGCGAGCCGGACACCGGTGATCGCCGATCTCGCACCCTCCGGTCGCTGGATGGCCGAGGACTTCCACCGCGCCGGGGGGACGCGTGCCTTGATCCGCGAGCTCATACGCGGCGGCCAAATAGACGGCGAAGCGCCGGCCGTCGGCGGCAGGACGCTCGCGCAGACGACGCAGGACGCGCCCCGGCCGGACGGCGAAGTCATCTTCGACATCGAGGAGCCGTTCAAGCGGAGCGGCGCCCTGCACGCGCTGCGCGGCAATCTTGCGCCCGAGGGCTGCCTCGTCAAGGTGTCCGCGACGAGTCGCCGCAGTCATCGCGGCCCCGCGCGAGTCTTCGACAGCGAAGAGGCGTGCTGCGAAGGCGTGCGGGCAGGCCGCGTCACCGCGGGCGACGTGCTAGTCGTGCGCTACGAAGGCCCTGCGGGCGGTCCGGGAATGCGCGAGATGCTGAGCGTCACGGCCTCCGTGGTCGGCGCCGGCCTCGGCGAGTCCGTCGTGCTCGTCACCGACGGCCGCTTCTCCGGCGCGACCCGCGGGTTGATGGTGGGGCACGTCGCACCCGAGGCCGCACGCGGCGGGCCGCTCGCGGTTGTTCGAGACGGCGATGTCATCGCGGTCGACGTGGACGCGGGGACGCTCGTCGTGGAGCTCGACGACCGCGAGCTGGCAGACCGTCTCGCGGGCTGGCGGTCCCCGCCGTCGTCCTACGACGCCGGCGTGTTCGCGCGCTACCGGGCGCTCGTGTCTTCCGCGTCTGAAGGTGCCGTGCTCGTCGCGCCAGCCGGATGACACGCTTCGCCGGCAAGCGCGCGCTCGTCACGGGCGCCGGCTCGGGTATCGGCGCAGCAGTCGCACGCCTGCTCGCGGCCGAGGACGCCGACGTCGTCGCAGCCGATATCGCCGGCACCGAGGTCCACTTGGACGTGCGCGACGAGGCACAGGTTGCCGCCGTCGCGCGTGACATCGACATGCTGGTGAACGTCGCCGGCATCGGCTCGACGACCACCGCGCCGGAGACGCCGCTCGACGTCTGGGAGGATGTCTTCGCCGTCAACGCACGCGGGACGTTCCTGTGCTGCAAGCACGCGATCCCGAGCATGATCGCGCGCGGCGGCGGGTCGATCGTGAACATTGCCTCGGTCGCCGCGGTCGTCGGCCTGCGCAACAGGGCGGCATATTGCGCATCGAAAGGAGCCGTGGTGGCGTTGACGCGGGCGCTCGCGGTCGATCACGTGAACGACGGCGTCCGCGTGAACGCCGTCTGCCCGGGGACCGTCGATACGCCGTGGGTGCGGCGGCTCGT
>JBKOVW010000378.1:0-3284 GCA_046724095.1 Actinomycetota bacterium
GGCTGGCGAGCCAGCGGTAGCCGCGCTGCCGTGCGACCTTCCGGATGATCCGGAACTTCTCCTCGTGCTCGTCGCGCGTCATCGTCAACGCGGGATCGATCTGCGAGTACTGATAGCCGGGGGCGATCAGCATGCCGTCGATGCCCACCTCGTTGGTGAGGTAGTGCATCATCTCCAATACATCGTCAACCGATGTTTCCTTGAACACGGTCGTGTTGGTCGTGACGCGGAAGCCCGCCTCGCGTGCCTTCTTGATCGAGTCGATCGCGACGTCCCACAAACCCGGGTAGTCGCAGATGTAGTCGTGGATCTCGCGCATCCCGTCGAGGTGCACGACGAACGTCAACCGGTGCGTCGGCTTGAAGACATCGAGGAACTGGTTCAGCTTCAGCGCATTCGTGCACAGATCGATGTTCTTGCCGAGCTCGAGCATCCCCTCGACGACGTCTTCGATGCCCTTGTAGACGAGCGGCTCGCCGCCGCAGATCGAAACGACGGGCGCCGGGCACTGCACGCCGGCATCGATGCACTCCTCCACCGTCAGGCGTGCCTTGTTCGACTCGTACTCGCGGATCTTTCCGCAGCCGATGCAGGCGATGTTGCACGCGAGCGTGGGCTCGAGCATCAGCACGAGCGGATAGCGCTCGCCTCTGCGCTGCTGACTGGCGACGTATTTGCCGATCTGCACGGTTGAGCGGAGCGGGAACTTCATCCGGTGAGCCTTTCTCTCAGACGCCCTAGGGCGAGGAGCGGGAACGTGAGTCGGTAGAGGTGGTAGCGAATCATGAAATCAAGGGGAAAGCCCGTGCCCGTGTAGTGCTGCTCGTCCCAGTCACCGTCGGGACGCTGAACCCGGAGAAGATACTCGGCGGCCCTCTGGGTGGACAAGGCTTCGGCGGCCCCCCCGGAGACGTACGCGAGCAGCGCCCATGCGGTCTGTGACGGGGTTGCCGGGCCGCGCCCGCGCCCGGCCGCGTCGCCGTACGAGGCAATGTCCTCGCCGAATGCCCCGTCGGGCTGCTGTATCGAGTCGAGCCAGCGGAGCGCGCGGCGGATCGCCGGATGGCCCGGCGGCAGACCACATGCCTCGAGAGCCGGCACCGCGGCCCCCGTGCCGTAGATGTGGTTGACGCCCCACCGGCCAAACCAAGAACCGTCCTGCTCCTGCTCGGCGAGCAGCCAACTCAAACCGGCCGCCTGAGCCTCGTCGTAGCCGTTCTCGTACCCGAGCGCCTCGAGCGCGTGCGCGGTCACGTCGGCAGTCGGCTCGTCTGTGACCTTGCCGAAGTCGCAGATCGGCAGCCGATAGAGCCATAGGGCCTCATTGTCGACGTCGAAGGCGCCCCAGCCGCCGCTGCGCGACTGCATACCGACCATCCAGTCGAGCCCGCGCTTGACGGCCTCCTCGCCGAGGCCGAGCTCGCGCAGCGCGAGCACGACGACGGCCGTGTCGTCGACGTCGGGATAGAGGTCGTTGTCGAACTCGAACGCCCAGCCGCCCGGTGCCAGTCCGGGCGTGCGGATCGCCCAGTCGCCGCGGGCGGTCACCTCTTCCCGCAGGAGCCAGTCGCCGGCTGCCTGCAGGCGCGCGTTGTCGGCGGGTACGCCGGCTGCGCGCAGCGCGAGGACGGCGAGCGCCGTGTCCCACACGGGCGACTGGCAGGCCTCCGGGCGCAGGCGGTCGCCGTCGCGGACCATGAACCGCTCCCAGCCGGCGAGCCCGCGCGCGAACGTCTCGTCCTCGAAGCCGTGGCCGAGCGCCGCGAGCATCACGAGCGACCACACCCACGGCGGCTGGATCCCGCCCCACGAGCCGTCGGCCTCCTGCCGCTCGCGCACCCAGCGCTCGGCGACCCCGATCGCGCGCCGGCGAAGCGGGGAAAGCGGTCGCGAGCCCCTGCCGGCTGTCTTGCGCCCGCCGATCTCGCTCAGGTCGATGGGGCTCGGGCGGACGGGCTGCAGCGCCTCGACGACGGACAGCGCAACCATCGTCTGCCGCGCCCAGCAGGCGAAGTCGTAGACGGACAGCGGCCCGCTCGCGGGCAGCAGGACTAGCTCGACCGGAACGTGTGCGAGCCGATGCCACGGCCACTGTCCCATCAGCGCGAGAAACGCACGCGTGAAGATCCGCGTCCGGCCGACGCCGCCGGCGCGGCGGATGTACTCGCGCGTCCTGTCGCCTGCGTCGACGCCGGCGAGCTTCAGCGCTGCGTACGCCTCGACCGTGACCGAGAGGTCAGGCGGGCCGTCGAACCAGATCGACCACGTCCCGTCGTCGCGGCGCCGCGCGAGCAGCTCGTTGGCGAGCAGCCGGTCGGTCTCCGCATCGCGGAGCCCCAGGAAGTGGAGCAGGAAGAGGTGCTCCGCGATCATCGTCGCATTCGACTCGAGCTCGCCCTTCCACCAGCCGTCGGGGTGCTGGAGAGAGAGCAGCCGCTCGGCCGCGCGCTCGACGCCCGTGTCGAGCGCGTTGAGCTCCTGAACGACGGTCATGCGGCCACCTTGGTTGTCACGTCGGACAACAATGCGCGTGCGGCCGCGCGGCCGGAGCGTACGGCGCTCTCCATCGTCGCGGGCCAGCCGGTCTGGGTCCACGCGCCCGCGCGCGCGAGTCCGGGGCGCACGATCCCCGGTGCGGGCCGCTGCACGCCCGGGCGCAGCGCGATCGTCGCGTCCGGCTCCCGGCTGACGCGCGACCACAGCAGCTCCGCCGCACCGAGCCTCTCCGTGACCTGAGCGGCGATCCGGTCGACGAGCTCGCGGCCGCGGATCTCCATCAGCTCCGGGACGCCGCTCGAGACCACCGTCAGGTACTGGCCGCGCTCCGGCTGGTGACCGGTCAGCGCGCCGCGGTCGAAGATCCAGTGCGCATCGGAGCCGAGCAACGCCGCGAGCGGCGCCCGCAGCAGCACGCGGTCGAAGAGCAGGTGGACGCTGACGATCGGCGAGCGCTCGAGGTCCTCCGACGGCGTCGCGACGACGACTGCGTCCGCGTCGAGCTCCGCGGGATCGTCGATGCGCCGGCCCGTCTCGACCGTCGCGCCGGCAGCCTCGAGCGCGCGCCCGGCCGCCTCGCCGTGCATCCACCCGAGCGGCCTGGCCGGGAGGATCAGGTCCGAGTTGCGGCGCGGCCCGAGCAGGGCGGTACGCACCGTGAACAGCCCGGCCTCCGCGTCGACCTCGTCCGAGCGCAGGTTCAACGCGGGGCGCATGAAGACGTCCCAGAAGCGCTCGACGGCCGCGTCGCTCGCGCCGAGACGGCGCAAGAGCGTGCCGAAGCTCTC
>JBKOVW010000069.1:0-3678 GCA_046724095.1 Actinomycetota bacterium
CCCAGATCATCAGCCGCGCAGGGTGTTGAGCCGGTCGACGTCGAGCGTCACGCGCTTGCGGTTCAGCGCGACGACGAGGCCGAGGCCGACCACGACCTCGGACGCGGCGACGGCCATGACGGCGAGCGCGAAGATCTGGCCTCCGCCGTCACCGAGATTGCGTGAGAAACCGATCAGCGCGAGGTTGCCGCCGTTCAGCATGATCTCGAGCGAGAGCAGGACGATCAGCGGGTTCCGGCGCAGCAGGACGCCGAGCGAGCCGGTCGCGAACAGGAATCCGGCGACCGCGAGGGACCAGGAGATCGCCGGGCCGAGCAGCGCGATCACAGCGACGGGACCTCGTCCGGGTTGCGCCGCGAGTGCGCACCGAGGACCACGCCTCCGACCGCTGCGACGAGCAGCACGATCGACGTGATCTCGAACGCCAGCAGGTGGTCGGTCAGGAAGAGGCGACCGACGTACGCCGGCGTGCCGAACGTCGCGTCGACGTGCTCGGAGTGTGCGAGGTGACCGCTCGCCTTCAGGCCGACCACGACGACGATCTCCACCAGCAGGGCGCCGGCGGCGAGAACCGCGCCGACCGCCTGCCAGCTTGGCCCGCCCATCCACGGCGACTCGCTCCGTGGACCGATGTACGCGATGACGAAGAGGAACATCACCATCACGGCGCCCGCATAGACGAGCACCTGCGCGGCCGCGACGAACTCGGCGTTCAGCAGCAGGTAGAGCACGGCGAGTGAGCCCAGGTTCCCGATCAGCGCGAGCGCCGAGTAGAACGGGCTCGAGAAGGAGACGACGCCCACGCCCGATCCGAGACACGCGAACGCCGCGACGATCCACACGATCCAGACGACGACGTTGCCTGCGGACGCAATCAGCACTACGAGTGGGCCTCGTAGTAGGGGATCGGCGTGTCGTAGAGGTCCGGATCCGCGACGGGCACGCGCTTGATCGGCTCGGCCAGCAGCATGTCCTTCGTGTAGATCAGGTCGTCGCGCGAGTACTCGGAGAGCTCGAACTCGTTGCCGAGCGTGATCGCATCGAACGGGCACGCGAGCTCGCAGTAGCCGCAGAAGATGCAGCGGCTCATGTTGATCTCGTAGATGCGCGCGTACCGCTCGCCGGCGGAGACGCGGTTGTCGGGCGTGTTCTCGGCGGCGACGACCCGGATGCAGTCCGCAGGGCACGCCGCGGCGCAGAGCGAGCAGCCGACGCACTTCTCCAGCCCGTTGGCGTGGCGGTGCAGCCGGTGGCGCCCGCGGAAGCGCGGATACATCGGCCGCTTGTACTCCGGGTACTGCTGCGTGATCGGCTTCTTGAACAGCTGCCGGAACGTGACCGCGAACCCTTTGACGCTGTCGATCGGCTGCGGCATCAGTCGATCCAGACCACGAGCAGCGCAGTGATGACGGCGTTGATCGTCGCGACGGGCAGCAGCACCTTCCAGCCGAAGCGCATCAGCTGGTCGTAGCGCAACCGCGGGACCGACGCGCGGATCCAGATGAAGATCGAGACGAGGACGAACACCTTCAGCACGAACCAGAGCGGCCCGAGCGGCGCCCACGGGCCGTGCCAGCCGGCGAAGAAGAGGGTCACCGCGAGCGCGGAGAGCGTGATCATGTTGACGTACTCCGCCGTCTGGAAGAGGCCCCAGCGCATGCCGCCGTACTCGGTGTGGTAGCCGGCGACGAGCTCGGTGTCGGCCTCGGGGAGGTCGAACGGCGGCCGGCTCGTCTCGGCGATCACGGCGAAGAAGAAGACGAGCATCCCTGCGAGCTGCGGGATGAAGAACCAGATCGTCGCTCCCTGCTTGTTGACGATGTCGACGAGGCTGAGCGACTGGCCCATCAGCACGACGCCGAGCACCGAGAGCGCGAGCGACACCTCATACGAGACGAGCTGCGCGCACGTGCGCATCGACCCGAGCAGCGAGTACTTCGACTCCGATGACCAACCGCCGATGATCGCGCCGTACACGCCTACCGAGCCGAGCGCGAAGATCAGGATCAGCCCGATCGACACGTTCGCGATCTCGCCGTTCACGTGGTAGTGCCAGATCTGCCAACCGGCGCCGAAGGGGATCACGGCGAACGCGGCGAGCGCGGTGAACATCGCGATCACGGGAGCGGCGATGTAGATGGAGTCGCGCGCCGCGGCCGGGAAGAAGCTCTCCTTGCGGATCAGCTTGATCAGATCGGCGATCGGCTGCAGCAGACCGAACGGCCCTGCACGGTTCGGCCCGTAGCGCAGCTGCATGCGCCCGAGCAGCTTGCGCTCGAGCCATGTCGTGTACGCGAACGCGAGCATGACCAGGTTGACGATGATCGCCGCCTTGATCAGCGAGATCCACCACGGCTCGCCGTTGTTCACGTGACGAGCTCCACGTTCGGTTGCAGATCGCCGGCGTGCTCGTCGGCGATGCGCACGACACCGGCGCGCAGGTCGCCGCTGATCCGCGCGCGGAGCGTGACCGACGTGCCGTTCGAGCTGACCGTCACCTCGTCGCCGCTACGGATCCGCCGGTCGATCGCGTCATGCTGCGAGACCTCGACCTCGGGCAGCGGGCGCTGGAACTGCAGCTCCGGCGTTCGCTCGACGGCCGGGCCGCTGAAGAGCGGCCGGTAACGAACCAGCCGCAGCTCCGACCCGTCCTCCGCAGCCGTGTCTAGGGCCTGGCCCTGGACATGTTCCTCGGTGGCAGGTGGCAGCTCTGCGCGCTCCCCGACTGCACCGAAGGGGATTCCCCCGTACGCGACCCCCGAGACTTCCTCGAAAACGACCGAGGGATACGGCGAGACCTCGACGTCGAAGCGGTCGGCGAGGCGCGAGATCCAGGCGAGCTCGTCCGGGGCCGGCGGGATGACCGCGCGGCGCAGGCGCTGCACCCGGCCCTCGAGGTTCACGTACGTGCCGTCGCGCTCGAGGTAGCTCGTGCCCGGCAGGACCAGATCCGCCCAGCCGCCTGCGAGCCCGTGGAACATCGAGATCACGAGCACGCGCTCGGCCTGCTCCGCCATCGCGCGGACGTCGGCATTCGCTGCAGCCTCGTCGCCCGAGACGATTAGCAGGCCGATCGGATCGGGATTCGCCGCCTCGGCATCCGCGGCCGCGGCCCACGCGTCGCAGACCCCGCGCGCGTTCGCCGTCTCCGGCAGGTAGAACGCGCCCTTCGCGCCGACTTGCTCCGCGAGCGCTGCGACGCGCGCGCCGCCGTCGCCGCCCGGCCCGCACCAGATCAAGATGTCCGCGCCCTCGGCCTCCGTTACGACACGCGCCCCGTTCCGCTTCGCCTGCTTGATCCAGAGCTCCACGATCGGCGCGCGCTCGACGACCGGCGCGTCGCCGAGCAGCGCAATTGCGTTGGCGTCGGCGATCGCCGACAGCGGCAAGCGCAGCGGGTCGAGTGCGTCGGAGACCTCTTCCGGCAGCACGGCAGTGTGCGAGTCGAGCCCGCGCCGCAACAGCTTCGCGAGCGCGTACGCCTGCTCGACCGTCTCCGAGCCGGACAGCGCCGTCACGATCCGCCCGTGCGCGCCGCGGAGCAGCTGCTCGGCTTCGTCGAGCGCGCGCTCCCAGGAGACCTCCTCGAAGCCGCGGCGGCGCACGCGCAGCAGCGGGTCACCCAGGCGGTCCTCGGCGTTGAGGTGCCGGTACGCGAAGCGGCCCTTGTCGCAGAGC
>JBKOVW010000409.1:0-9961 GCA_046724095.1 Actinomycetota bacterium
ACGTACCCGCGATCCAAATGGAAGCAGTGCCTTTGTTGCTCGCGACACGGCGATAACACTCCGGGTGGAAGTACACCTCAACCGTGTCTCTGAACGAGGCTGAGGCGCTGCCCTTGTGGAGCGCAATCGTGTCGCCGTCGAGCACGTGGTCAACGCGATAAACCGTGCCACAGCGCCTGCTTCGGAAGAAGCCGCGACAAACGGGAAAGGGACGACGGCCGCGCGGGTCCTTTGACGGTGCCGGAGACTACTACTCCCAATCGTCACCCTGGCCCGAACCCCACGAGGCCAAAGGGACTGCGCAACCGGTCGAGAGCTCGGAAACCAATGAAGCAGGCACCGCTTTGGATGGCGCTTGGCGTGCCTCAACCTCTACTTGAGGTTCATCTTGCCCGAATGAGCGCGCCAACCGGCAATTCCGCCTGGACGGGCCGTGTCGCAGTCTTGTCCCCGTGCGTCTAACTGCTCATACTCGAGTGTTGGCGTGGAAGCGGGCGGTACCAAGGAGTGTTGATGAGAGACGGCACGCGAAGGGTGGATGTGCTGCAGCGGACACTTCGTCAATGCCGTGGGCCGCTTCGACTGATTCTCTGTACCGCTGTCTTGGTCGTCGGTGTCGCTTCCACGTCGACCTGGGTTGCACCTGCCAGAGCCGATGATGTTCCCGCGCCGCCAGAACAGGCGGTCGAGACGGCCGTGCCCTTAGCCGACACTGCGGCGGTCTCGGCAGCAATCGACACAACGACGGCGACCGTTAACACGCAGATGGCCGATACGACAGCCGGCGCGTCCGACACGCCTTCCGACGTCACCGCTACTAAGTCCGACACCGCAAGTTCGACTTCGTCGACCGACCCGTCGTCGTCCTCGACCGCCGCGACGACCAGCGCCGTCAGCACAGACGCTGCGACTGCCGCGACGACCACCGCCGTCAGCACAGACGCTGTGACTGCCGCGACGACTACCGCCGTCAGCCCAGATCCTGCGACCGTCACGTCATCAGCAGCGACGGACATCTCGTGCACACCCGGCGCCACGGACGCAGTCGCTCCGTCAGGAAGCACGACGGACGGCGGCACCGCGACGACGCCGACGACATCGGGTACGTGCGCCACGTCGTCCGTCGCGTCGACCTCCACGGACGCTCCTCCCATCCGCGACGGTGCAGCCACCGTGTCCGACCCGACCGCCGCGGCAGTCGGCGACACGAGCGCGACGCCACTGGCACCGAGCACGGACACGGACAGCACGGCACCGCCGGCTCCGCTCGCACCGCAGAGCGCGAGCGTCGCGACGGCGAGTGCGGCGCAGCCCACGGCGCCTCCGACCGCTGACGTCGCGAGCACGGTCGTCGACCTCAGCGAGGAAGACTCGACGGTCGTACCCACTCCCGAGGCGGTCGAGGTCGCACCTTGGCCGTCTCCCGTTTTGCCGCGCCGCAATGCACCCGCGTTCGACATCTCTTTACGAAGCACCGCCTTATTCGCTGCCACTGGCGAGTGGCACGTCGCCGAGACCGCAGCGCCGGCTCAGCAGCGAATGGCCGGCGGCGCAAAACGCGGCGGTGCGCGCCAAGAGCGTCCACAGCTGCCTCCCGCACCAATTCCGGATCACCAGCTTCCGATTCCGACGATGCCCGGTACATCGGCGGGCGCCGGAGGCTCGGAGGGCTCGCATGCCGGCACGGTCGGAGCCCTGCTCTGCGCGTTTCTCGGCCTGCTCGGCCTGGCCGCGAGTCGGGCCGTGACGGCCCATGAGCAGCGCCTGACTCCAGCACGTCTCATCTCTCTACTCGAGCGCCCCGGTTAACGCCTGACGCGCGGCTTGCCGCACCGCATGCGGCAACGCCGGCGACCGTCTGCGTCAACGAGCTCGAACGAGAGAGGAGGTACCGAAATGAGCATCAATGGTGTCGGTCGAGGAGACCGGGGCAGACGCAACGAAGAAGGAGTAGGCGATGCAGGGTCCGCATTCGACGATTCGCTGGCGCTTTACGCCCGCGCAGTTCGACGAGTCCGGATCCTGTCTCGAGCCGAAGAACGCGCACTGTTCCGCCGCAGGGACGCCGGAGACCCGCACGCAAAACAGCTCTTGATCGAAGCGAATCTGCGTTTGGTGATCTGGGTTGCACGGCAGTACGCGAATCGCAACGTTCCGCTGCTTGATCTGATCCAGGAGGGAAATCTCGCGCTGACAAGGGCGGTGGAGAAGTTTGACCATCGGCCGGGTTTCCGCTTCTCGACTTACGCCACGTCGTCGATCAAGCACGCGGTCGAGCAAGAAGCCGAGGCTCATGCTTTGGTGGTTTCGATCCCGGTCCACGTCCGCAGGCAAGTCCGTGCCCTCCGGAGAGCACACAGCCTTCTCCACGATCGACTGAACCGCGAGCCGATGCTCAGCGAGGTCGCGGTCGAGACCGGGCTCGAGCTCAAGCGCGTCGTCGAGCTGCTCAACTACGAGCGGCGCCATGTCAGCCTCGAAGCTCCCCCCGCCGAGGGGCAACTGGGATACGGGGACGTGCTCGAGGACACGAGCTCAGCTCATCCAGAAGCGACGACCACCAAGCGGCTCCAGCAGCAGAACGTTCGAACACTGATCAACTCGCTCGACGAGCGGCTTCGCCTCGTGCTCGAATTGCGCTTCGGGCTTGGCGGGCAGACGCCGCTGTCACTCGGCAAGATCGGCGAACAGCTAGGCGTCACCAGCGAGCGGGCACGCCAGCTCGAGGTGACGGCGCTCGAAGCGCTGAGGGCAAAGGCGCCGGAGCTGCATGACTATCTGGAGGTGGCGTGAGGGACGTGCGACAAGTGAAATGCGAAACGGCATCGGTCACACTGAGGGCTGCGCCCAGAAGTCCGCTTCCTCTCCCCGGCTTCTGGGCGCAGCCCCTCTACTCCTATTGAGGACAAGAGCGTCCGTAACGCAAGCCGCCAGCGAGGAAGGGACGGCCAAGCCCGGAGGCGGGACCGCCCCCCGCGCCAAGGCGTCGACCATCAGAAACGCAATGATGCCTCTGCGCGGGATCTTCCGGCGTGCGATCGAAGACGGAGCCGTCGCGGCTGGGATACGACGTCACTTCTTCCCGAACTTTCCGCGATGCCGGGTTCCGCGACTCTCGACGGCGAGCTCGTCGCGTTCGCACCCGACGGCGCACCGGACGTCGGGCTGGCCGGTACGCCCGATTTGACAGCTTCTTGGAGACGCTGGCCGAGTATTCGGTCGCCGACGTGGTTTACCTGGGGCACCTAGCCACTAGCACTGTGCAGCGCTCCGGTAGTCGATTCGGAGCTGAAGCACCGGCCCGCCGGTTCTACGCAGCGCCGGTAACAGATGGCCTCACGACGAAGCGCCTGCGGCCATGTGATTGTCACCCAGCCGCCTACGCAACGCAATCGACTTAGCGGGCTGACTAATTGAGCAGATAAGCCGCTAGAACCATCACCGTTGGCCCACGGCACCGTCGGAAACCGCTCACATCCACGTCGGCCGCCTGGTCACGTATTAGGAGGTCGTGAACATCGCGATCGACGGCGCCGCCCTCAGCGCTGGCTCATCGGCTCCCGCCGCGGGCAGATGCGACGCGGCATTGCTGTAAGGAGCGTCCATTTGGCCACAACCGGCAGCGGCGCGCAGTAGCCACACTCATATTCGCAACCAGCATCGTTCCCGTACGGATAGTCGCGGCACATCTCCGGCCGCTGCTCGTAGATCCGACAAAGCCGAGTTTCCTCGTCGAAGTTCCGGCACGTGTACACGTGACCCTCTGACTCCGGGCCATATTCCCGCTCGGCGCCGAAGCGCTCGAGCCGCTCGTTCGCCGCCGACAGCGACAACGGAATCACCATCTCGGCGATCACCTCACCGTCGTGCATTCCTTCCGCGATCTCGTCGACGCGATCATGTGGCGTCGGAAGATAGAACGCGACGCAGCAATGGCCGGGACAGGTGCGCGCCACATCCACAGCCCGCTCACTATGCCCAGCGCGCTGTTGGAATGTCGAGGCGATGGAGCTAGCCGGACTCGAACCGGCGACCTCCTGGGTGCGATAACGCCGCATGGACATGACGTGGAGCGTGTACCGCTTGGGCAAGCGATCTGAGGGCGCGCGGCTGCGCCGTAGCCGGGCTTGTGGCATGCCTGGTTCTCTGGGTGATCACGGGCCGATGGCGTTTGGGTGTTGTGCGCGGATGTTGGTGAGCGCGAGGTTGGCGTCGGTTCGGGGCAGGTATTCGAACGTGAGGTAGCGCGTGACGTCGCGGACTCTGAGATGAGCGTATGAGGAACCTGTCGGGCCGCCGACGATTTCGACTTGGGAGCTGGTGCCAACGAATTGGACCGGGTAGAAGGTCGCCGGGTCGACGTACACGTACAGCGGGTCACGTGGGCAGCTGGCGAACCGAGGACAGTTCGACGGGGGATCGATGCGGATGCGTTCGACTGTTCGCCGATCGAGCTTTGTCTTGCCTTGATCGTGGGCTCTTCCCGTCCTGATCGCTTCGCGGAGCTCCGCCGCGGGGTTCAGGGGGAAACGAAACCGAATCTCCTTGTGGATCAGCGTGTTCGGCGGTATGTAGCGCAGCGTTCCTTGATAGTTGTAGGAGCCGCCGAGCTCCGTTGCTCTTCCGCTGAAACATGCGCGCCCGCCCGGAGCGGCATTGGCTGCCCGCGGAGGGAGATCGTTCAGAACGACGCGGTATGTGTTCGGCGGCTTTTCGTCGACCCAGACCTCGGCCTGACTGTATGTGACACTGCAGCGCGCCCTCGTCCAGGTCGACGTCGTCTGCATCTTCATGTGCAGGACCCCAGCCTGCGAGAGTGCAGCCTGCGCTCTCTCTAAGAAGCCGGGAGAGTCTTTCCAGGGAGCGCTTACGAAGAGGGCGGCGGCAGCCGCGACAAGCGTCGCGAAAGCAAGAGCGCTTCGCCGTGGGCGGCTCCGGATCAGACGCAGGAAACGCGTGGCCGGCGTCTGGTTACCGTCACGGGCTGTCGCTCGCCGTGCTTCGTCGGCAATCGCTTGCGCCAGCAGTGCTGACGCCCGCCGCTTTGCGTCGTTGCTTGGGGCAGAGGTCTCGGGAAGGTGTTCGCGAATGAGGTCTAGGTCATCCATGCGGTTCGTCTCCTGATGTTGCGAGTTGGGCGCGCCCTTCCGTTTGGGTCGCGAGCACGCGTTGGGCGACGTTGCGGGCTCGGTGGACCCATGTGCGTACGGTCCCAGGTGGGACGTCGAGAGCGACCGCGATTTCGTCGTAGCTGAGGTCGGCCAGCGCGTAGAGGAGCAGGGCGTCCCGCTGACGCCGGGGCATCGCTTCGAGGGCCTCGGCGAGTCTCGCGTGAAGCGTCGCGGCGTCGAGTCGTGCGGTCGCTTCTTCCGTGTTGTCGACGGCTCGGTCGATCCCGCTGCGACCGTAGGCTCGCAGTTGGGTGCGTTCGGCGCGCCAGCAGCGACGGAGCAAGTTGGTTGCGATCCCGTACAGCCACGGCAACATGCTGTCGGTCGCACGGCACTTTGCGCGGCGCTCGAAAGCAAGCGCGAACGTCTCCGCGGCCAGCTCGTCAGCGACATCACACCCCGCGCGCCGGTGGAGATACCTATGCACTGAAGCGAAGTGACGCTCGAAGATCAATTCGAACGCCTGCGGCTCACTCAGTGAGAGCGCCAAGCACTCCACATCGGAAGGGATTGGCTCCATCATCGGTCTGTTCCAGAAGCCCTGAATCCGGTTTCAGCCGGCCGAGACATGACGCGCAGCGCTCATCCCTAGACAGTACGACCCTTGGCGCTTACGCCAAAGTCGATAAAGAGAAAGGCCGTCTCTCCCTCTCTGCTCGACAACAACACGGGCAGGAGGTGATTGAAGTGAGGCACCTGCTTATTCGTGCTTGGCGCGGCCACTGCGGCAACTGCGGCGGTTTCGCCCATAAGCAGGCGATCCCTACACAGGTGCCATGCAAAGATCGCGGGCGTGATCGACGTCGCCGTCCTGGGACGAGTGGGAATCGACCTCTACCCGAACCAACTCCGGACCCCACTTCGCGAAGTCCGCACCTACACGCGCTTCGTCGGCGGCTTTGCCGGCAATGTCGCGACGGGCCTCGCCCGACTCGGTCTGACCCCCGCGATCGTCTCGCGGGTCGGTAACGATCCGCACGGAGATTTCGTTCGCGACTTCCTCTCGGGGGAGGGAGTCGACGTCCGCTTCCTCGCGACCGACGAGCGCCTGCGCACACCCCCGACCTTTTGCGAGGTCTGGCCGCCGGACCGATTTCCGATCACGTTCTACCGCTATCCGACGGTGCCGGACTGGCAGTTGGTGCAGGGCGACTTCGACGCCGGCGAGGTGTCGGCGGCGCCGTTCCTACTCGCGACGGGAACCGGCCTGGCACAATCGCCGAGTCGCGAGACGACGCTGGCCGCCCTCGAGCAGCACCAGGGTGTGACGATCTTCGACCTCGACTGGCGGCCGACGCTGTGGGAACAACCGGTGGAGTACCGAGAGCTCGTGCAGACCGCCGCACGCCGCGCGGACATCGTCATCGGCAACGAGGAGGAGGTCGAAGCCGCTGCGTGCAACCCGCGAGGGTTGCTCGACCTTGGAGTCTCCACGCTGGTGGTCAAGCGCGGTGAGCGCGGCGCGCTCCTCTTGCACGGAGGGGCGGAGGTCGACGTCCCGGGCCACCCGGTGGAAGTAGTCAACGGTCTCGGCGCGGGCGACGCATTCGTCGCGGCCTTCGTCGAGAGCCTGCACGCAGGTCGTCCGCTCGAGGAGGCTGTGCGGCGCGGGACCGTCGCGGGAGCGATCGTCGCATCGCAACTGGCATGCTCGGAGGCGATGCCGCGGCTCGCGGCGCTCGAAGCGGAGTTGGTGTGACGAAGCTCCTTCTGCGCCACGGCGAGTGGGACGTCGTCGATGCGGCGTCGGCCTCGTGGCACTACTTGTCCTTCCGAGTCGAACGGCTGCGCGACGGTGAAGCCGTAACGCGTCGGACCGAGGATGAGGAGATCGCGCTCGTCTCGCTCGGAGGACGGTTCGCCGCCGAGAGCGACGGCAAGCGGTGGGAGGTCGGCGGGAGGGCAACGGTGTTCGATGGGATGCCGTCGGCGCTCTACCTGCCGCGCGACAGCGAGTACACGCTCGCGGCGATCGACGGCGCCGAGATCGCGGTGTGCGGCGCACGTGCGGACGAATATCTCGAGCCGCGTGCGGTCACACCAGACGACGTCGAGATCGAGGTGCGGGGATCGGGCAACGCAACGCGGCAGATCAACCACATCATCAAGCCGGCGTTCCCGGCGCAGCGGCTGCTCGTCGTCGAGGTCTTCACCCCTGGGGGCAACTGGTCGAGCTATCCGCCGCACAAGCACGACGAGGATCGTCCGCCCGAAGAGGTCGTGCTCGAGGAGGTGTACTACTACCGCACGCCTACCGAGCCGGCGGGCGCATTCGCAGTGCAGCGCCTCTACAGCCCGCGGCACGGCACGGATATCACCGAGACGGTGCGCGACGGGGACATCATGCTGGTTCCGTACGGCTACCACACCACGTGCGCGGCGCACGGGTACGACCTGTATTACCTGAACGGCCTTGCCGGCGATCGCCGCTCGATGGCTGCGGCGGATGATCCGGCGCTGGCGTGGGTCCGGCCCGCGTGGAGCAGCCTCGAACCCGACCCGCGCGTGCCGCTCGTCACAACCGACGGTCGGCGCGGATGAACAACATCGACGTCGCGAACGCGCCGTGCAGCTACGGCGCGTTCGAGCTCACCGTCGGTGTTCTGCCAGACGTACCCGATCCGGAGAGCGTCCTCGACGCAATCGCGCGGGCCGGCTATGGCGGCACCGAGCTAGGCCCGCCCGGATACCTCGGGGACCGGGAGAGCCTGCGGGGACGGTTCGAGCGCCGCGGGCTGGCCCTCGTGGGGGGTTACATCCCCATCCGGTTCAGCGAACCAGAGCACTGGGACACAGACCTCCGCGCGCTGAACGAGACCCTCGACCTCTTTGCAGCTGCGGACGCTTTTGGTGCAAAGGCCGTCCTCGCCGACGCAGGGTCCGCCGCGCGCAGCCGGCTCCCCGGCAGGGCAGCCTCGGACCACTCGATTGGGCTCGACGAAGACGGTTGGAAGCGGCTCGCCGATGGCGTTGCACGCGCGACTGAACGGGTGCGTACCCGCGGCTTCGAGCCGACCCTCCACCACCACGCCGCGACGTTCGTCGAGGCGCCATGGGAGATCGAGCGCGTGCTCGAGCTCACCGAGGTCGGGCTGCTGCTCGATACCGGTCACCTTGCGCTCGGCGGCGGCGAGCCAACGGAGGGGCTGCGTGCCTGGGGCGAGCGGATCAACCACCTGCATGTCAAAGACGTGCACAGCGATGTCCTCGCCGGCGTCATCGCAGATGGCGCCGACATGCCGGAAGCGTGGCGACGCGGCGTCTTCTGCGAGCTTGGTACCGGTGACATCGACCTGGACGCGTTCTTCGCCGAGCTCTCACGCACGCAGTACTCGGGCTGGCTGGTCGTCGAGCAGGACATGGTGCCGCTGTCGCCGCGGGAGGCTGTCAACGCAGCGGCCGCGCAGCAGCGGAACCGCGCCTGGCTGAGAGAGCACGCCGGACTGTAGGGCTACCTGCGCGGCCGCGACCGCTCGTACGTCGCCCGCGCGTCGCGCACGCTCTCGACGGCGGATACCTCCGCCACGGGAACGTCCCACCAGCTTTCGTAGCCCGGGACGCCTTCGTAGCGATCGACCTCGATCGCCAGCACGACGGTCGTCTCCGCCTCCTTCGCCCGCTCGAGCCCCGCACGCAGGTCGTCGATCGACCCGCACCGGATCACGCGCGCGCCGAGCGACTCCGCATTCGTCGCGAGGTCGACCGGCAGGATCGGCGCCGGCGCCTCCTCACTGTCGACTCCGAGCGACCCGTTGCGGCGGTAGCGGTATTGCGTCCCGAAGCCGTCGGTGCCGAGCGACCGCGACAGCGAGCCGATCGAGTTGAAGCCGTGGTTGTCGACGAGCACGATCGTCAGCTTCAGTCCCTCCTGGACCGCGGTGACGATCTCGCTCGAGAGCATCAGGTACGAGCCGTCGCCCACCATGACGTACACCTCGCGCTCGGGGGCAGCGAGCTTCACGCCGAGGCCGCCCGCGATCTCGTATCCCATGCACGAGTAGCCGTACTCGACGTGATACCCCTTCGGGTCGCGCGTGCGCCAGAGCTTGTGCAGGTCACCCGGCATCGAGCCGGCCGCGCAGACGACGACGTCTTCCGGACCTGAGGCCGCGTTGACGGCGCCGATGACCTCGCTCTGCGCGGGCAGCGGGCCGTGCCGGAGCGCGTACAGGCGCTCGACCTCCTCGTCCCACTCGCGATTGAGCCGCAGAACCTCGTCGCGGTAGCCGTCCGGCACCGACCAGCCGCCAAGCAGGTCCGCAAGACGTTCCAGCGTCGCGCGCGCGTCACCGACGAGTGCGAGGCCGTCGTACTTGACGGCATCGAAATCGGCGACGTTGAGATTGACGAAGCGCACCTCAGGATTTCGGAAGGCCGTCTTCGAAGCAGTTGTGAAGTCCGTCCAGCGCGTACCGACGCCGAGGACGAGGTCCGCTTCGGCTGCGATGCGATTCGCCCCGAGCGTTCCGGTTACGCCGACGGCGCCGAGCGCCGAGCCATGGTCATACGGCAGCGACCCTTTGCCCGCCTGAGTCTCCCCGACCGGAATGCCGGTCTGCTCGCAGAGGATGCGGAGCGCCTCCGTCGCCTGCGAGTAGATCGTGCCGCCGCCGGCGACGATGAGTGGACGCCGCGCGCTGCGAATCTGTGTGGCTGCCTCCGCCAGCACAGCCTCGTCCGGCAGCGGACGCGAAACGTGCCAGACGCGCTCGCGGAAGAAGTCCTCTGGAAAGTCATACGCCTCGGCCTGTACATCCTGCGGGAACGCCAGCGTCACCGCCCCGGTCTCC
>JBKOVW010000030.1:0-4523 GCA_046724095.1 Actinomycetota bacterium
ACACCGATCTTCACGGCGTCGGCGCCCGCCGCCTCGAGCGCTTCCGTCGCCTCCGCCGTCGCAACGTTCCCGGCGATGACCTGAGTGTCCCACTCCGACTTCACGCGCTCGACCATCTGCGGCACGGACGCGGAATGCCCGTGCGCCGTGTCGACGACGAGCACGTCCACGCCCGCCTCGACGAGCGCGCCCGCGCGCTCCCACGCATCCGGACCGACACCGACAGCCGCGCCGACGCGCAAGCGGCCCTGGTCGTCCTTCGTCGCATTCGGAAACTCGATCCGCTTCTGGATGTCCTTCACGGTGATCAACCCGCGCAGCCGACCCTCGGCGTCGACCACAGGCAGCTTCTCGATCTTGTGCCGGTGCAGGATCGCCTCCGCTTCGCGCAGCGTCGTCCCGACCGGCGCCGTGACGAGACCTTCCGCCGTCATCAGCGCCGACACCGGCTGCGACGCGTCGGGAGCGAAGCGCAGGTCGCGGTTGGTCAGGATCCCGACGAGCTTTCCGTCGTCGTCCGTGATCGGGACGCCTGAGATGTGGTAGCGGGCCATCAGCGCAAGCGCGTCAGAGACGAGCGCAGCGCGCGGAAGCGTCACCGGCTCGACGATCATCCCGGACTCGGAGCGCTTCACCTTGTCCACCTCCGCCACCTGCGCCTCGATCGACAGGTTGCGATGGACGATCCCGATGCCGCCCTCGCGCGCGAGCGCGATCGCAAGGCGCGCCTCGGTGACGGTGTCCATCGCCGCGGAGACGATCGGGATCTCGATCTGGATGTCGCGGGTGAGACGTGTCGCAGTCGAGACGTCGTTCGGGAGCACCTGTGACTCGGCCGGGACGAGCAGGACGTCGTCGAACGTCAGCCCCTCGCGCGAGAACTTGCGGTCGAGCTCGACGAGGCGTTCCAGCTGCGCCTGGTCGAGATTCAGACCCTCCATCCGTCAAGAATACCGACGGGTCCTGACGTCCTGTCCCGCCGCAAGCGGCGCCTAGGTCGAGACCGGCTCGAGCTCGCGGACGTCGACCCCCTGCTGCAGGCGCCCGGCGTCGCGCGGCTCGAAGCGGCCGGCGCCGACCTCGAGGGTCGACGCGGCGCCGGCGGCGACCGCCGCGCGCAGCGACTCGTCCAGCGGCTTCTCGGCCGTGCGGGCGGCCAGGAACGCGGCCAGGAGCACGTCGCCGGCCCCGACCCCCGACACCGGCTCGACCTGCGGAGCGACCGCGCGCAGCCGCAGGCGCTTCCGCTCCTCGCGGAAGAGACCGAAGCTCCGCGTCTCGGACGTGATCAGGACGTTGCGTGCGCCCATCTCAGCGATCCGCTCGACCGCCATGAGGTAGTCCTCGTCGTCGCGGAACTCCTGGCCGACCAGTCCCTCCGCCTCGCGCTGGTTCGGCGTGACGAGGAACGGCTCGGCCTCGACGCCCAGGCGGAGGGGCGTCCCCTCCGAGTCGAGCACCGCGCGTACGTGCCGCCGATTGAGGTCGCGGATCGCGTCCGCGTAGAAGGAGTCGTCGACGCCGCGCGGCAGCGTCCCGGAGAAGACGACCATGTCGGCCCCCCGCGAGAGGTAGCTGATCTTCTCGCGCAGCATCACGAGCTCCTCGGGCTCGACGTGCGGCCCCCACTCGTTGATCTCCGTGTAGGTCGCGGTCGTCGGATCGACGACCGCGGTCGACGTCCGCGACTCGTCGGCGATGCGGACGAAGTCGTTGAGGATCGCCTCCGACGTGAGCTCCTCGACGATTCGCGTCCCAGTCCGGCCGCCCGCGAGCCCGGTCGCGACGACGGGCACGTCGAGCCGCTTCAGCGCACGCGCGACGTTGATGCCCTTGCCGCCCGCGAGCGTGAGCCCCTGGCTCGCGCGGTGGCGCTGCCCGAGCTGGAAGTTCGGGACGGTGAGCGTGCGGTCGATGGCCGCGTTGAGGGTGACTGTCACGATCACGAGAACCAGCTCCCGATGTGGTGGAGCGTGCGCGAGACGTAGAAGCCCACGCGTCCGCCGACGCCGGGACGCGCGACGGAGCGCTGCGCGACGAGCGCGCGACGAGCGACGAGCCGCTTGCCCGAGTACACGCGCACCTCGCCGACCCGCTGCCCGCGCGTCACCGGCAACGACAGCGCGGCCGGTGCGACGACCCGCTCGACGAGCGGCCGGTCGATCCGCACCGCGCCGGCAGCTCCGCGCACGGCGACGATCGGGACGTCGGCCTTGCCGTAGCCGACCGCTGCTTTCAGGTACACGCGCCGCGGCTGCACCACCCACGCCTGCCGGTAGCGCGAGATCCCCCACAGCAGCAGCGCGGCGAGGTCGCCGTTTCGCTGTGAGCGCGTGGGGCTGCCGAGCACGGTCGTGTACAGCGTGAGGCCGTTTCGGCGCACTGCGGCGACCTCACACCAGCCCGCAGCCGAGGTGTGGCCCGTCTTGACGCCGTACAGGCCGCCGAAAACGCCCAGCAGGTCGTTCCAGGTGTGCAGCCGGCGGCCGCCCGAGATCGACGCCGTGCGCTCCCGCACGACCGAACGAATGCGCGGATCGCGCATCGCCGTCTCGGCGAGCCGCGTTACGTCGAGCGCCGTCGAGTAGTGGTTGCTCGCGTCGAGGCCGTCGGGTCGCGCGAAGTGCGTGCGCGCGAGGCCGAGCTCCGCCGCCTTCCCGTTCATCATCGCGACGAACGCAGCCTCGTTGCCGTGACCGACGTAGTCGGCGAGCGCGTCGGCGGCGTCGTTCGCGCTCTGGATCAGCGCGCCCTTGACGAGATCGCCGACGGTGATCTGCTCGCCTGCCTTGAGGTTGATCGTCGACTCGCCGACTTCGGCAGCCTCGCGCTGCACGCGCACGACATCGTTCCACTTGGCGTGGTCGAGCGCGACGATGACGGTCATCAGCTTGGTGATGCTCGCGATCGGCACGCGTGCCCAGGCTCGCCTCTGCGCGAGGATTTCCCCGCTCGCAGGATTGACGACGAGGTACGCGCCCGACGAGACGGCGGGCGCGCCGGCGTGTGCGGGAGTTGCGAAGACGAGCGCCGCAGCTGCGAGGGCGAGCAGGCGAAGCCTCACGAGCCTCAAGGCTAGCCGACGCGTAGGCGCTGACCGGGCTGGAGCGCGCTCGGGTCGACGCCGGGATTCAGCGTCAGCAGCTCGTCGACGGTGGTGTTGTACTTCGACGCGATCTCGCCCAGCGTGTCGCCGCTCTGAACCGTGTAGTACTGCGCGTTTGCGGGCGCCGTGGTGCTGACGGTGGCGGAGTCGGTGAGCGTGATCGTCGTTGTCGGGGTGGTCGTCGCCGTTCGCGACGTCGTCGTCGGCGTGACGACGGTTTGGGCCGGAGAGCCGTTGTCGAGGCCCGCTTTCACCAGCAGCACGGCGACGGTCACGGCCAGCAGGAAGAGCGCTGGAGCGCCGTAGCGCGTCAGCTCCCGGCGCCTCCCCGGATCCATGCCCGGGTATTACCAGCCCGAGACGGCCCACACGTCGCGGGCGTACTTCGAAGCCTCCGCGGCGGCGGCGCTGCGCCAGTCCATCCCGGACACGCGAAACGCGTAGATGACGTTGCGGGCCACGTTGACGAGCGCGCTGGCCGGCCCACTCGTGAACGCGCGCGCGACGTCCGCAGGCGTCGCGCCCTGCGCGCCGACGCCGGGCAGGAGCAGGATCGAGCGCGGGAGCAGCCTCCGCGCCTCGCCGACGGCCCTCGGGTGGGTGGCGCCGACGACTGCGCCGACGGCGGAGAGCCCGTGCTCCCCGACGAGGTCGGCGCCCCATTCGGCAACGAGCTCGGCGACCTGATGCCACACAGGGCGGCCGTCGGAGAGGACGAGGTCCTGCACCTCGCCGCCACCGGCGTTCGAGGTCTTGACGACGCAGAACAGCCCGGCGCCGTCGCGGCGGCATGCGGCGAGGAACGGGTCGAGCGAGTCGCGCCCGAGATAGGGATTGACGGTGACGGCGTCCGCGAGCGGATCCCGGCCCTCGGTGCGCTCGAGGTAGGCGGCGGCGTATGCGCGGGCGGTCGAGCCGATGTCGCCGCGCTTCGCGTCCGCGATCACCTGCAGACCCGCCGCACGGGCATAGGCGCAGACGTTCTCGAGAGCCCGCACGCCGTCGGAGCCGAGCGCCTCGAAGAACGCGACCTGCGGCTTCACCGCGACGACGTACGGAGCGACTGCGTCGACGAGGCCTCGGCAGAAGCGCGCGCACGCGTCTGCGGCTTCCGGCCGGCCGACATGCGCCTCCCCGCGCAGCTCGACCGGGAGGAGATCCGGGCGCGGATCGAGCCCGACGACGAGCTGCGAGCGCTTGTGCTCGACGGCCTCCGCCAGGCGGTCGGCGAAGTGCGTTGTAGCGACGGTCGCCACGCCGCTCAGACTAACCGGGCCGAAAGACAGCGAACGCCGCGGAATACCGCTCGAAGAAGCACGAAGGCCGCTGGCGGATCCGTCCAAACCAGACTCGGCAGACCGAAAGGCTCGAAGAAACGCGAAGGCCGCTGGCCGAGGCGCCGCTTGTCGGCGCCGCC
>JBKOVW010000129.1:0-6079 GCA_046724095.1 Actinomycetota bacterium
CTGCTGATCCCCGAGCCGGTCCTGGAGGAACGGCTCTGGCTCAACGTGCATCCGTCGCTGCTGCCGCGCTGGCGCGGCGCCGCGCCGGTCGAGCGCGCGATCATGGCCGGCGACGCTGAGACCGGCGTCACGATCCACCGAACGGTCAAGGAGCTCGACGCCGGCCCGATCGCGGCACAGCGCGCGTTCCCGATCGGCGAGCAGGACGACGCCGGCGCCATCTTCGCCAAGGCTGCTGCGGTCGCGGTCGACCTCCTCGACGGCGTGCTGCCTCAGCCGGAGTTCACGCCGCAAGACGGGCACGGCGTCACCTACGCGAAGAAGATCACCGCCGCCGACCGCGAGCTCGACTGGGAGGATCCGCCCGACGAGCTCCTGAACACGATCCGCGCGCTCTCGCCGCACATCGGCGCGCGCGCGCAGCTGCACGGGCGCGGCGTCACCGTCTGGAAGGCACGCGTCGCCGGCGGACGGCTCGAGCTGCTCGAGGTGCAGCCGGACGGCAAGCGGCGCATGACGTACGACGAGTTCCTGCGCGGCGTCCGTTGACCGCGCGCGAAGCGGCGTACCAGGTCGTGCTGCGTGTGTTCGAGGACGACGCATACGCCGACCGCGTGCTGCGCACGGCCGCTGAGAAGCTCGATACGCGCGACCGCGCGCTCGCGCAGCGGCTCGCGTTCGGGACGGTTCAGCGCGTGCGAACGCTCGATCACGCGATCGAGACGCTCGGCAAGCGTCCGGTGCGCAAGCTCGACCCGCCCGTGCGCGCGGCGCTGCGGCTCGGCGCGTATCAGCTCGGCTTCACCGACGTCGCGACGCACGCCGCCGTCAACGAGTCGGTCGAGCTGGTGCGCCGGGCGCGGCTCGAGCGTGCCGTCGCGTTCACGAACGCCGTCATGCGCCGGCTGTCGGAGGGGATCGAGGAGCTGCTCCGGTGCCTGACAGACGACACGCCCAAAGGGGCCGCGTTGAAGCACTCGTATCCGGACTGGGTCGCGGAGCTCTGGTGGGCGGAGCTCGGTCGCGACGACGCGCTCGCGCTCATGCGCGCGCAAAACGAGCCGCCCGAGCGTGTCGTCCGCCTCAACCACCGGAAGGCCGGGACGATTGCGGGCACGCCGGATCGGGACCTGGCGTGTGCCTGGCACGTCGAGCGCATCGACGAGGAGGCATTCGAAGCGGGGCTGATCTGGCCGCAAAGTCGCGGCTCGCAGCTCGCCGGCGTCGCCGTCGGCGCTCGCCCGGGCGAGCGCACGCTCGACCTCTGCGCGGCGCCGGGCGGGAAAGCGACGCAGCTCGAGGGCGAGGTCGTCGCGGTCGAGCTTCACCCCGGCCGCGCCCGTGAGCTCGAGGACAACTGCCGCCGGCTCGGCGCGGACAACGTCACGGTCGTCAACGCCGACGCGACAAAGCTGCCGCCCGAGCTCACGGGCTTCGATCGCGTGCTCGTCGACGCGCCGTGCTCCGGGCTCGGCGTGCTCGCCGGCCGCCCGGACCTGCGCTGGCGGGCGGAGCCGCTGCCGGAGCTCGAGCTCGAGCTGCTTCGCGTCGCGGCGGAGCGGGTCAAGCCCGGCGGCACGATCGTCTACTCCGTCTGCACCATCAACGCGGAAGAGAACGAGGCCGTCGTCGACGCGTCCGGCCTCGTGCCGCAGCCGCTCGGCGACGAATGGCCGCAGTTCCGGCATCCGCGCCGGCCCGAGTTCCTGCTGACGCTGCCGCACGTGCACCACACGTCCGGCTTCTTCATCGCCCGCCTGACGCCGTAGAGTCGCGGCGTGCCCTGGAACGACTGGATCCGAACCGTCGAGGTCGAGCCGTCGCTGTACGCCGCGGACTTCGGGCACCTGGCCGACCAGATCGACGTGCTGATGCGCGCCGGTGTGCGCGTCTTCCACTTCGACGTCGGCGACGGGCACTTCATCGAGCCGATCACCATCGGCCCGATCGTGCTGCGGTCGATCTCGAAGCAGATCCATGACGCCGGCGGCCATGTCGATTGCCACCTGATGACCGAGCATCCGGAGAAGTACTTCCGCGCGATCGCCGAGGCCGGCGGCGACAGCGTCACCGTGCACTACGAGGCATGCGACGACCTGCCCGCAGTCGTCCGCGCCGCACGCGAGCACGAGCTGCAGGTCGGCCTTGCCTTCAAGCCGGAGACGAGCGCCGCCTACGCCGCGCACGCCGCGCTCTCGGCGCGCGTCGACATCGTGCTGTGCATGAGCATCGAGCCCGGCTACTCGGGACAGGAGTTCATGCCCGAGGCGTACGAGCGCATCCGCACCGCGCGCTCGCTGCTGCCGCCGGACGTCCCCGTGCAGGTCGACGGCGGCATCGGCCCGGACAACATCCGCGCGGTGCGCGACGCCGGCGCGACGCTCTTCGTCGCCGGCTCGTCGATCTTCGGCCGCGAGGATCTGCCGCGCGCGTACCGCCGGTTGCTACAAGAGCTCGCGTGAGCCTCGAACGCGCGCTCGAGCTCGCGGAGCGAGGGCGCGGCACCACACATCCGAATCCGGTCGTCGGCGCCGTCGTCGTTCGCGACGGCGCCGTCGTCGCCGAGGGGTGGCACGAGCGCAAGGGCGGCCCGCACGCCGAGGTCGTCGCGCTCGACGCGGCAGGGGAGCGTGCGCGCGGCGCGACGCTCTACGTGACGATGGAGCCGTGCGCGCACCACGGCACGACGCCGCCGTGCACACAGGCGGTGCTCCGTGCAGGCGTCGCCAAGGTGGTCGCGGGCTCACTCGATCCGAATCCGGAGGCGCGCGGGGGTCTCGACCTGCTGCGCGACGCCGGCATCGACGTCGAGCTGCAGGACTCGTTCCCCGCGCGCGCGCAGAACGAGGCGTGGCGGACGTGGGTCTCGCTGCGCCGCCCGTTCGTCGTGCTGAAGTTGGCGCTCACTCTCGACGGTCGCGCGTCGGTGCCAGGCACAAGCCGTTGGATTTCCGGACCTGACTCGCGCAGACGTGTCCACGAGCTGCGGGCGCAGGTCGACGCGGTCGCGGTCGGCATGGGGACGGTGCGTGCCGACGACCCGCAGCTGACGGCACGTGACGTCGGGGCCGTCAACCAGCCGCGGCGGCTCGTCTTCGGCAGCGGCCCCTCCGACCTCGAGGTCCGCAGCGGGCCGCTCGACGTGGAGCTGCGCGCGCTCGCGGACGAGGGCGTGCAGTCGCTGCTGCTCGAAGGCGGGCCGACGCTCGCGGCGTCGTTCCTCCGTGAGGGCTATGTCGACAAGCTCATGTTGTTCGTCGCGCCGCAGGTCGCCGGCGCCGGGCTGAGGTTCGCGCCGGAGCTCGACGCGCCGATCCGGATCAGCCGGCTCCAGGTCGAGCAGGTCGGCGAGGATGTTCTGCTGTCGGGCTACGTGCGCGAGCCCAGCTGAACGGTCCGTGTCGCGACGCGCGCGAGCTCGTCGAGCCGCGGCGCGCCGTCGCGGGCGACTCCGACGATCAGCATCGGCATCTCCGCCACCTCGGAGCCGACGAACTCGAGCAGGAGGAGCGAGTCCTCGTCGGCGGCCTGCAGGTCGTCGAGGACGAGCACGAGCGGCTGTTTCGCCGCCTCGCTGCGCAGCAGCTCGGTGACGGCGGCGAAGTAGCGGAACCGTTCCGCGCCGTCGTGATCCGGCAGTTCGCGGATCGCCTGGCGCCACGGCCAGTACGGCGGCGCGTCGCCGCCGTCCCAGCCGCGGCCCCAGCGCACCGCCGCGCCGCGTCTCTTCGCACGGCTTGCGACCTCGTCGGCGAGGTGCGTCTTCCCTGCGCCCGGCGGGCCGACGACGACGAAGAGCCGCCCCCGGCCGGCGAGCGCGTCGTCCAGCCCCGCGTCGAAGACCGCCAGCTCGTCGTCGCGGCCGACGACCGGCGTCGCGGCGTGCCTCCCGGGCGCTGCCTCGCGGACCGGCCGCCGAGGCTCGACGTCGAGCGCGGGATCCTGACCGAGGATCGCCTTCTGGAGCTCCTGCAAGGCGCGGGTCGGCTCGATGCCGAGCTCGCCGAGCAGGGTCTGCCGCGCATCGCGGTACGCCGCCAGCGCCTCGGCCTGGCGTCCGGTGCGGTAGAGCGCGAGCATCAGCTGCCGGCGCAGCCGCTCGCGCAGCGGGTGCCTGCCGACGAGCGACTCGAGCTCCGCGACCAGGCCCTCGGCGCGCCCGCAAGCGAGGTCGGCGTCGATCCGGTCCTCGACCGCCTCGATGTGCAGCTCGTCGAGCCGGACGATCTCGTCCTGCGCAAAGCGCTCGTAGGAGAAGTCGGCGAGCGGCCCGCCGCGCCACAGCGCGAGCGCCGCTCGGAGTTGCTCCGCCGCCTCCTCGTTCTCTCCCGCCGCCAGCGCCGCGCGGCCCTTCGCGAGCCCGTGCTCGAAGCGGTCGCGGTCGAGCTCCTCGGCGGCCACCTCGAGCGCGTATGCCCCACCGACGGTCCGCAGCGCGGCGCCGCCGTCCGGGAGCTCCTTCCGCAGGGCCGAGATGCAGTTCTGCAGCACCTTCGCCGCCGTCGGCGGCGCGCTCTCTGCCCAGAGCTCGTCGATGATCACGTCCCGGGTCAGCGCCTCGTTCGCCCTCAGCAGGAGCAGGGCCAGCACCGAGCGCTGGCGCGTTCCTCCCAGCGAGAGCGCGCGCTCGCCGTCAAATGCCGCCAGAGGCCCGAGGATGCGGTAGTCCATCGCGGCTCCGCGCCTGAACCTACACCCTGATCGGGCGATTACCCAACGATGGGCGGCGATGGGCGGCACGTGGTTCCGGCGTTACCGCCGTCTCCGATCCTGGGCGAGTCGTGGGATTCGGAGGGAGGAAGAAAATGTTTCGTAAGCACTTGAGGTTTCGGCGGCGGCTGCTGGTCGGGCTGGCATTCGCAGCCGTGGTGGTGCCGACAGCACCGGCTGGCGCAGCGTCGCTCTCGACCTTCATCGACAACGGCAGGGTGGCACCGAAGAGCAACACCATCGTGCTGAGCACCCCGCCGGCGTATCTGCGGTACCACGAGGTCGGCGCACCGGTGGCGGCCGGGCCGGTCGCGAGGTCGGAGCATTCGTACAACGCTTCCGCACAGCTGACGCCTGAGACGAAGCGGTTCCTGGCGATGGCGAAGGCCACGCAGCGGACGATCACGCCGCTTCAGGCGGACGGGCTGCGCTGGAACGCGATGGCGAAGTTCTACGCGCAGCAGAACCAGCCGAGCGTCGCCATCTCGGAGCGGAGCAACGGCGTCAAGGGACCCGATCCGTCGCTCGTCCCGCAGGTCGTGCTCGCCACGTCGAGCGGCTTCGACTGGACGGATGCAGGCATCGGCGCCTCGACGGTCTTCGCAGCCGCGCTGCTGCTGGGGATCGCGCTCTACCTGACGCGCCGGAACCAGCACACCGGGCTCACCAGCGCGTAACGCGCTTCACGGGGTCTGACCCGCGGCCGGGTCAGACCCCGTTACCTTTTCAAGATGTTCACCGGGATCGTCCAGGAGCGCGGACGAGTTTTGTCGTTCGAGGACGGACGGCTCGTCGTCGAGAGCGGCGTGCGCGCCGCGATCGGCGACTCGGTCGCGGTGAACGGCGTCTGCCTGACCGTCATCGACGCGCCCGACGGCCGGCTCGCGTTCGACGTCATGCGCGAGACGGTCGACCGCGCGAAGCCGTTCGGCGACGAGGTCAACCTCGAGGGCGCGCTCCGGGCGGGCGAGCCGCTCGGGGGCCACTACGTCCAGGGACACGTCGACGGCATCGGTACGGTTCGCTCGACCGGCGATCCGGTGTGGATCGAGGCGCCGGCCGAGCTACTCCGCTACGTAGTCGAGAAGGGGTCGATCGCCGTTGACGGCGTCTCGCTCACGGTCGCGAGCGTCGACAAGCGCGGCTTCGCCGTTGCGCTCGTGCCGCACACCCTGGCGGTCACGACACTGGGGCGACTCACGGCGGGCGACACGGTCAATCTGGAGGCGGACATCCTCGCGAAGTACGTCGAGCGGCTACTACGATCAGAACGGTGAAAGTCGAGGAAAAGAGCGCGTTCGCGACCATCGAGGAGGCGATCGAGGACATCCGTCAGGGCAAGTTGGTCGTCGTCGTCGACGCGGCCGAC
>JBKOVW010000227.1:0-6122 GCA_046724095.1 Actinomycetota bacterium
GCGGGCGGCGGATTGCCCCCGGGGTTCGCGATCGCCGTGCACGAAGACGATCCCGACACGATGCTCTTCGCGGCGCGGAACCGGCTCTACGTCTCGGCGAACGGCGGCATCTTCTGGCGCGCGCTCACGATCGAGCTGCCCGACATCGAAGCCGTGGTGTTCGCCTAGAGCCGAAACTCCCCGCGCGCGACGATGACGGCCGAGCCGCCGACCTCGATCGTCTCGACGCGGTCCGCCGATCCCGTCACGCGCGCATAGAGCTTCGACGGACGGCCGACCTCGTCGCCCTGCGAGATCTCGATCTGCTCGCCGAAGCCGATCCGGCCATGCCGGGCGAGGTGCATCGCGAGCGGCCCTGCCGCGGACCCGGTCGCCGGATCCTCCGGCACGCCGCTCGTCGGCGCGAACATCCGCGTCTTCCAGTCAGTGCCGAAGCCGGCGAAGCAGCTGATGCCGTAGTTCGTGATACGCCCCAGCGCCCCGAAGTCGGGCGTGAGTGCGGCGAGCGCGTCTCTGCTCTCGACCTCGAAGTACGCAAAGCCCGGCCCCTGGTGGTAGAGCTCCACCGGCAGCTGCGAGCGGATGCCGAGGAGCTCTTGCACCGCGTCCGCCTCCGCGAACGCCTCGTGGTCGGGAATCGGCTGCTGCATCCACCCGAATGTGATGCGGGCGCCCTCGCGCTCGAGCACCAGCGGGATGACGCCGGAGAGCGTCTCGAGCTTGATCTCGCCGAGCTGCATCGGCGCGGCGAGCACATATGCCGACCCGAGCACGGGATGCCCGGCGAACGGCAGCTCCGTCACCGGCGTGAAGATGCGGATGCGCGCGTGACCGCCCTGCTCGGCCGGCAGGACGAAGACCGACTCGGAGAAGTTCATCTCCTTGGCGAGCTTCTGCATCAGCTCCTCGTCGACGTCCCGTCCGTCGGTGAACACGGCGAGCTGGTTGCCGGTGAGCGGCTCGTCGGTGAAGACGTCCGCGACGACGTACCGGAGGGTCGCCACGAATGCGAGTCTACGTGTGCTCGCGAAACTCGAAGGCGCCGCGGTCGTCGTACAGTCGCGGGCCGGCCCCGGTGTTCGGCGTGTCCGGATCGTCGGTTCGCTCCATGCGGTTGATGTCCGCCCTCGGCTGGCTGCGGACGAGCGAGGTGGCCGAGTCGATCGCGGGTGAGTCCGCCGTGAGGTGGAAGTCGCCGTTCGCCGCGTCCTTCCATCTCGGATCTGCCTGGAGCCCGTGCGGTTCCTGTCCCTTCGCCTTCAGCGCGGCCAGTGACGTGTAGGACACGGAGTTCCAGATCAGGAGGACCCCCTGGCCGCCTTCGACCGAGACGATGTCGTAGTCCAGCGACGACCCCGGAACAGAGGATGCGTCGACCCGAATGTTGCTTTTGGTACGCGGGCTGCCGACGCCGTTCTGGATGCTGACGTTGTTCGCGATCGTCACGCCCGTCGAGTCGCCCTCGACGTTGATGCCGGCGGTGACGTTGCCGTAGATGCTGTTGGCCACCACCTGTGCCCGCGCCGAGCCGCCGGTGACGTCGACCCCGTGGTCGCCGTTGTCGTAGCTGACGTTGTTCGAGACGACGTTGTCGACCGCGTGGTTGAGGTCGATTCCGGAGTCCTCGTTGTCGTGGCTGATGTTCCGCGTCACGACGTTCCGGGGGGACGCATAGAGATGGATTCCGGCCGCCGCCCGCTCGTACCGCTTGGCGTTGGCGAACGTCTCGTTCCCAGTGATGTTGTTGAGCCTGGATCCGTCGACTAGAGCGATGCCGGAATTCGTGTTGTGATCGACGACGTTTCGCGCGATGAGCGAATGCTTGACGTTCTCCAACCGGATGCCGTACTTCGCACGTCCGGTCGCCGCTCGCCCGGCGTAGCGGACGCGATTGTCGGAGAGCGTCACGTACGAGGCATCCTCGACGCTGATCCCGTACTCGACCGTGTGCGTGATCGTGAAGCCGGTGACGCGAATCCAGTTGGTGCCGCTCAGCGAGAACCCGTTCTCACCGCCCGTGATGACGACCTTCGCGCCGGGAGCCGCGGTGAACACGATCGGGCGACGTTCGGTCCCGGACGCTCGTACCTTCACGCGTCCGCGGTAGGTCCCCTTCGCGACCCTCACGGTCACGCCTGCCGTGGCTCGGGCCGCGGCGGCACTGATCGTGCAGAACGGTCGCGCCGCAGAGCCCGAACGCGCGCTGTCAGAGCACGAGGCGGCCGAGCGGTTGACGTAGAAGGTCCGACGCGGCGCCGCGCCGGCAGCCCCGCCGACGAACGCGAGCGCCTCCAGGGCAAGGAGCGTCAGTGCACCTAACCGGAGCACGCGGAGCGCCTGCGCGGAGGAAAAACGATTTCTCAATTCGGAGACGGCCGGCACCTCGACGACCTCCTTCAAGAGATAGCAGAGGTCGTCGGCAATTTCCTCCCCGGTTTGTACTGTTCGCGGTCGCCTGAGGTACAGCTCAAGAGCCTACGGGTCGGCGGCATCGCTGGATTCGGGGTTGCGCCGGTAGCGTACGCCGCCGGTGAAGCTTGTCCTCATCCGCCACGCCGAGTCCGCGCCGGGAGATCCCGACGAGCTCCGCACGCTCACGCCGGATGGCCACGAGCAGGCGCGGCTGCTGGGTGAGCGCCTGCGCGCCGACGGAGTCGAGCCGGACGCCGTGCTCACGAGCCCGCTGCTGCGGGCGCGCGAGACCGCCGCCGCGCTCGGCTTCGGCGAGCCCGAGCCGCTCGACGAGCTCGGTCCCGGTGCGACGGAGGACGACGTACGGGCGGCGGTCGCGGGCCGCGGCGCGACGGTCGTCGTCGTCGGCCACCAGCCGGACTGCAGCCGCATCACCGCCGCGCTGCGCGGCGGGCCCGAGCCGCCGTTCCCGACGGCGAGCGCACAGATCATCGAGCTGTGAGCGCGATCGTCGTCGATGAGCTGCGCAAGTCGTACGGCGGGCAAGAGGCCGTGCGCGGAATCAGCTTCCGCATCGAGGAAGGCGAGGTGTTCGGGCTGCTCGGGCCGAACGGCGCGGGCAAGACGACCACGGTCGAGATCCTCGAGGGCTACCGGGAGCGGGACGGCGGACGCGTCGACGTGCTCGGCTTCGACCCGGCGCGCGCGGAGCCGGCATACCGCGAGCGCATCGGCGTCGTCCTGCAGCAGTCCCAGCTGTGGGCGAACCTGACCGTTGCGGAGACGCATCGCATGTTCGCCGGGTACTACGAGCGGCCGCGGGACGTCGACGACGTGATCGACCTGGTCGGCCTGGGCTCGAAGCGCGACGAACGCGTGAAGACGCTGTCCGGCGGCCAGAAGCGCCGGCTCGACCTCGGCGTCGCGCTCGTCGGCGATCCCGACCTCGTCTTCCTCGACGAGCCGACGACGGGCTTCGACCCGGCCGCGCGGCGCGCGGCGTGGGGCATGATCCGGTCGCTCCGCTCGCTCGGGAAGACGATCCTCCTGACGACCCATTACCTCGACGAGGCCGAGCAGCTGGCCGACCGCGTCGCGGTGCTGCGCGAAGGGCTCATCGTCCGCGAGGGCACGCCCGCAGAGCTGACGGGCGACACGAGCGAGACCGAGGTGCGCTACCGCCGGAACGGGCACGAGATCGTGATTCGGACGACCGAGCCGACGAAGCTCCTGCACGAGCTGACCGCGCAGGCGCTCGCCGACGGCCACGAACTCGAAGGGCTGACGGTTCGGCGGCCGACGCTCGAGGACGTCTACCTAACGCTGACGGGGGACGTCGAAGCGTGAGGCTGTTCTGGCACCAGCTCCGCTGGGAGCAGCTCGTCTTCTGGCGCAGCCGCGAGGCGGCGGTCTTCGTGTTCCTGTTTCCGTTGCTGCTGTTCGCGCTGCTCACCGCCGTGTACAACGGGACGCTGTACGGGCGGCCGGCGTCGTGGGGCCTGCTCGCGGGCATGCTCGGCTACGGCTGCGCGAACACGGCCTTCGCCGGGCTGGCGCTGCTGCTGATCTCGCGTCGCGAGCTCGGGATCCTGAAGCGGATCCGCTCGACGCCGCTGCCGACCGGCGCGTACCTCACGGCCGTACTGGTCTCGATCATGATCGTGTTCGCACTGCAGGCGGCGTCGCTGTTCGTGCTCGGGCGGCTGCTGAAGTCGACGCCGTGGCCCGGGCATTTCGTCTCGGTCGTCCTGACGCTCGCCCTCGGCGGCGCCGCGTTCGCGGGGCTCGGTATGGCGATCACAGGGTTCGTGCACTCGCTCGAGGGGTCGTCCGCCGTGCTGAACGTGATCGTCCTGCCGATGGCGTTCCTCTCGGGCTCCTTCGGCTCGACGCGCCACTACCCGCAGGTGCTGCGCGTGATCGGCGATGCCCTGCCGCTGAAATATCTGCTCGATGCGATCAATTCGGTCTATCTCCACGGTGGCCAGCTGTGGCGAGAGCCGGTCGACGTGGCTGTGCTCGCCGGCTGGGGAGTGCTCGGAATCGTCGTAGCCATGCGGAAGTTCCGCTGGGAGCCGCGCGAGGGTTAGGCCCAGGCGCAAGCCGGAAATACGGGTTGCGATGCAAGTCGAGGAAACCATCGCCTTCGCCGTCGAGCAGGAGCCCGCAGGCCTCGAGATCCGGATCAACTTCGGCGTCTTCGCGGGCCGCGACGCGACGACCGCCGAGCTCGAGGAGCTCGGCCGGCTGCTCGTGCCCGAAGCAGGCGAGGTATCGATCGTCGGCGAGGAGCGCCACGACCTCACCGAGGACGTCGAGGTCGTCGTCCATCAGGTGCGAGTGGCCGTGCCGCCCGAAGCCGTGCCCGACGACCGCGCCGAGCGGACGCAGTTCTGCGAGCGGCTCGTGACCCTGGCGGAGATCTGGGCCCGCCAGTGCTTCAAAGAGCGAAGTTCAGAGATCAGCGAGCTCTGACGCTTCGCGACGTCGCGCACCCAGACGCTTACTCAAGACGGGCCGCGGGCAAAGCCCGCGTCCCTCTAGGTCGGCACCGCAAGCGGTGCCTCGGATCAGCGAGCTCTAGCCGCGCGCAGCGCCATCCCGGCGATCCGCGTGGGGCGTCCGGCCTTCGCGATCACGTCGTCGAGCGCGGTCACGAAGTCGTCGACGTCCTGCTCGGAGACGACGAGCGGCGGCAGGCCCTTCAGCACCGGCAGATCGTGCCCGGCGACCTGCGACAGGATGTGGTGCTTCGTGAAGAGCGGGACGACGACGAGCTGCGCGAACAGGCCCGTCTGCATCCGTTCCATCACGCGCCACGAGAAGCTGCCTGACTCGGGCTCGGCGAACTCCATCGCCCACATCAGCCCGAGGCCGCGGACTTCGCGAACGACGTCATGCTCGCCGACGAGCTCGCGTGTGCGCTCGAGCAGCAGCTCGCCCAGATGCGCCGAGCGCTCGACGAGGCGCGCGGCGTCGAGCTCGCGCAGCGTGGCGAGCCCCGCCGCCATCGCGAGATCGTTCGGCGCGAACGTCGAGCCGTGGCTGACGGAGTGCTCGAGCGAGTCGAAGACGCCGTCGTACACGCGCTGCGACATCAGCAGGGCGCCGACCGGGACGTAGCCGCCCGAGAGCGACTTCGCGACGGTCACGAGGTCCGGCTCGAGGTTCCAGTGCTCGAAGGCGAACAGCTTCCCGGTGCGGCCGAAGCCCGTCTGCACCTCGTCGACGGCGAAGAGCGTGCCGTAGCGGCGGCAGAGCTCCTGCGCTGCGACGAGATAGCCGTCCGGCGCGAGGTAGACACCGTGGCCCTGGATCGGCTCGACGAGGAACAGCGCGACGTCCTCGCTCCGCAGCTCACGCTCGAGTGCATCCAGGTCGTCGAACGGCACGTGCGAGAAGCCCGGCAGCAGCGGCCCGAAGCGCTCGACGAACCGCGGGCCGCCGTTCGCGGAGAGCGCGCCCAGCGTCAGCCCGTGGAAGCCGTGTTGCGTAGAGACGACGTGCGACCGGCCGGTGGCGGCGCGTCCGAGCTTGAGCGCTGCCTCGACAGCCTCGGTCCCCGAGCTCGTGAAGAGGACACGCGCGAGCCGGTCGGGCGTGCGCTTGAGCAGCTCCTCCGCGAGCAGGCCGGGCAGCAGTGAGACGCCGAGCTGCACGGAGCCGGGCGTCTCGAGCTCGAGCGTCTCGACCAGTGCCGCGCGCACACG
>JBKOVW010000275.1:0-5948 GCA_046724095.1 Actinomycetota bacterium
CGTCTAGGAAGATTGGGAGCGACCGAACGGTCGCTCTGCGGTTTTCAGAAGACTTTGTGCGGAATCGCCGGATATAGCCTCGGCCTCGACAGCCGCGTCGAGCGGACGGTCGCTGCGCGTGCGCTGCTGGCCGGCATCGCCGAGCGCGGCGCCGACGCCGTGGGCTACGCATTCCGTCGGCCGGGCTCGGAGGTCACCCTGCACAAGCAGCGCTCCGGCGCCACGGCCCTGCTCGACCGGATCCGCGTCCCCGAGGAGGCGACGCAGCTGCTGGTTCACGTCCGGGACTACACCAAGGGCCACCCCAGCCTCACCGCCAACAACCATCCGATCCGCCACGGCGTCGTGGTCGGCGTGCACAACGGGATCATCGCGAACGACGACCAGCTCTTCGACGAGCACGGCATCGCCCGCGCCGAGCCCGGCATGACGGTCGACTCGGAGATCATCTTCGCGCTGGCCGAGCAGTCGCGCGGCCGCACCGCCCACGCGCTGCAGCAGCTGTACGGCTCGATGGCGGCAGCGTGGATCGACGAGCATCGCGCCGAGCTCCTGCTCGCCCGCGGCATGGGCCGACCGCTCTGGATCGGCACCGGGAAGCGCGAGCTCGTCTTCGCGTCGACGCGGCTCGCTCTGGAGCTCGTCGAGAGCTACGGCGGGCTGAAGCTCAAGAAGGCGCAGCTCGACGAAGGAACGATCGTCGCGGTCGAGGGCGGCTCGATCGTCGCGCGCGACACCTTCACGCCCGACCCATCCTTCGAGGAAGAGCCGCTACCGGCGGTGCGTGCGCCGGACGAGGCGCGCTCGTGCCTCGCACGGCTCGCGTCGTTGCACGCGGCCGCGTAGCCCTCAAGAACTCTTAACACCCGTCTCAGCTGCCTCTTAGAGGACGGTGAGACCGTCAAGGCGAGGTGTTGCGCGGCACCTTCACCAGGCGCGGCGCACTCTCCGCAGCGGCGGGCGTGGTCGGGGCAGGAGTGGCCGCGAGGCTGGGCGAAGCCGCCCCTCCCCCACTTCACGAGCACGCGGGCATGCCGAACGCGACCGTCGACCCCGACGTCAACGGCTTCGACCCGACGTGCGTCCTGCGCGACTTCGACTGGGGCAAGACGCGCCGCCTCGCCGGCGGCCGCACGCTGCGCCAGTGGGAGCTCGTCGCCTCGGACAAGGAGATCGAGATCGTGCCCGGTGTCAGGTACGCCGCCTGGACGTACAACGAGCGCGTGCCCGGGCCGACGCTGCGCGCGCACGAAGGTGACTTGCTGCGGATCCGGTTCATCAACGCCGGCACGCACCCGCACACGATCCACTTCCACGGAATCCATCCCGCGTTCATGGACGGAACGCCGGGTGTGGGCGCCGGGCTGATCGAGGTCGGCAAGGAGTTCACCTACGAGTTCGAGGCGCGGCCTTTTGGGCTGCACCTCTACCACTGCCACGCGCTGCCGCTGGCGGAGCACATCGCGAAGGGGCTGTACGGCGCGTTCATCGTCGACCCGCCGCAGGGGCGCGCGCCCGCGGACGAGCTCGTGATGGTGCAGAACGCGTTCGACCCGAATTTCGACGAGGACAACGAGGTCTATGCGGTCAACACCGTCGCGTTCCACTTCATGCACAGGCCGGTGCGTGTGCGGCGCGACCAGCTCGTGCGCATCTACCTCGTCAACATCGTCGAGCTCGATCCGATCAACTCGTTCCACGTCCACGGCAACTTCTTCCACCGCTTCCCGACGGGGACTTCGCTGGAGCCGACGGAGTACACGGACACGGTCATCCAGGGCCAGGGTCAGCGCGACGTGCTCGAGCTTCGCTTCCCCTACGCCGGCCGGTACATGTTCCATGCGCACAAGAGCGAGTTCGCAGCGCTCGGGTGGATGGGCTTCTTCGAGGTCGTCGAATGAAGGCCGCTGGGGTCGTGCTCGCACTGGCCTTTGTCGTCGGCGGCTGCGGCGGCAACGGCGACGGCGAGGTCGCCGTGACCCAGGCGACACTTCAGCCCGGCATGATCACGCTCGTCGTGCGCAACGAGTCGGAGGAGGACGCGCACGTCTCCCAGGTGATCCTGAATGACGCGTTCGTCGACTTCCGCGCAAGCGCGCGCACAATCCCGCCGGGCGACGTCGAGGCGTTCGTCGTCTTCTATCGGTGGATCCGCGGCGAGAACTACGACATCAGGCTCATGACCTCGAGCGGCCGAACCGTCGACTACGAGCTCCAGGACGCGGCGGCCTAGCCCGCTTGGGTGGTAGCGTCGCCGGCGCCGTGCGCGTCGAGCAGGTCGACTTCATCACCGTCCCGACGCGGGACGCTGCCAGGGCCGTCGCCTGGTACCGCGATGTTCTCGGGCTCACCGAGAGCGAAGTGTCCGAGGGCGAGCTGGAGACTCCGAACGTCACGCTGAGCTTCTGGGAGCCGGAGCGCGAAGACATCCCGTTCGTTCCGAACAGCGCCGGGTTCGCGGTGCGGGTGGCTGACGTCGCCGAGGCTCGGGCCGAGCTCGAGGCGAAAGGCGTCGACTTCTTCGCCGAGACGTGGGACTCAGGCGTCTGCCACTTCGCCGCTTGCCGCGACCCGGATGGGAACACCGTGATTCTCCACCGCCGCTACGCGCCGAGAACCCCGCGCCGGCCTTGACGCTCAGGACTCATGCCGGTAGAGGCGGTAGCCGGGCTTCGCCTTGTTCGGTATCGACTCGTAAAAGGGAACCGATCCTTCTTCCGAGAGAAGATCCATCCGCCGAAGCCCTGACCGGTCGAAGAGATCGTCGATGAGTGCACGGCCGATGCCGCGGCGACGTGCCCGCTCCGCCACGACGAGCATGCCGAGGTACGCCGTCACCTGACCGTCGGTGAGAAGCTCCGCAACGCCTAGAACCTCGCCGTCCTCCTCGGCCACGACGGCGATCACACCCGGCGCCGCGAAGGCCTGAGCCGTGCTCTCGTGCGTCCACGACGGCCAGCCTTCCGCGGCGCACAGTTGCACGACACGGTCGAGATGCCCCGAGTTGAAGGGGACGATCTGCGGTTTCCCCCCGGCCTCGGGGCTGAGAGCGAGGGCGGTCTCATACTCGTGAGGGGTAATCCGAACGACGCCCATTCGGAAACCGGCCGCGGCGTTCGTCTGGACGAGCGGGTTCGAGACGGTCGGATCGATCCGCTGCACGACGGTATCCATTGGCACAGCGGGGTCCCACTCCTCGACATGAGACAGCAACACGCCGCTCGGCGAATCTCCGCGATAGGAATCGGCCTCCGAAGGTGTCCAATCGTGGACCGCTGTCGCGAGCTCGGCCCGACCGATGAACTCTGCCGCGGGAGCCGCCACGTAGATCAGGGCGAGATCGCCGGGGGCAAGCGCGTCGCGATGCCGCTCGTCGCGACCGACACCCCACATCTTCGCCCGGAGCAGCACAGCGGCCCGTTGTCGGTCTCCGCCGGAGAAGTTGAACACGTAATGCGTCATCCGCCGGAAGTGCGTGTCAGCGTTCCGCGAACGTCAGCCGACGCGGGCCCGACGAGTTGCCTTGACGGGTGACAGTGTTCTGCGCATCACGCAGTGGTTCTTGCCCTTGGGTCGGTCGTAGCTGAAGCCGGTCTGCTCATAGAGGCTGCGCGTCGTGTTGTAGAGAAACTTCGCGGAGACCTTCTTGCCCTGCGTGTCCTGTGGATAGCCCTCCACGACGCCACCGCCCGCCTTCGCGATCAGGTCGAGGGCACCAGGAAGCGCCACACCCGCGACGCCTCTCCGGCGATAGTCCCTGTCGACGAAGATGCACGTGATGCGGTAGTCGGGCGGCTCATCGCTGCGGGTCGCCTCGTACTCCTTACGGTGATGAATGTTCGGGAGCTCGTCCGGAGACGCGAACGCGTCCCATATCGAGGCATTCGGCGACCTGATCTCGTACTCGCTCATCGCACCTCCCCGCTCGCCGGGCCTGCCCAGCTGACGAGTGTCGCATAGCCTTGCGAATGTGGAGATCGCCAACGTGTTCACGATCGCGTGCGACGCCGAATTGGAGCACGAGGGATTCCGGATTCACCAGGCCGCGATCGCCAGGCGGGTCGGTGCCGAGCTCCTCGCCGGAAATGTGTACGACGTCGATCCCGGCAAGAAGCTCTGGCCGTACCACCTCCATCACGCGAACGAGGAGTGGTTGGTCGTCCTCCGCGGCCGTCCGACGCTGCGAACGCCAGAGGGCGAGCGCGAGCTCATGGAAGGGGACGTCGCCTGCTTCGTGCGGGGCGGCGCCGGCGCGCACCAGATACGCAACGCGACCGAGGAACCCGTGCGCGTCCTGATGCTGTCGACGAGGCTCGCTCCGGAGATCATCGAGTTCCCGGACAGCGACAAGGTTCTCACGAAGGACGCGAAGGACGACGACATCTTCACGGCTCGGCACGGCGAGCCCGTCGACTACTGGGAAGGCGAGTCGTAGCCCAGGTAGCATCGCGCCGATGAATGAGCTGCGTCCCGGTGTCTGGCACTGGCAATCGCCGCATCCCGGCTGGGACGAGGAGCAGTGGTGGCCCGAGCTCGTCTCGTCGTACGCGATCGAGCTGGGCGACGACTTCGTCCTGTTCGACCCGCTTTCCGTTCCCGATGAGCTGCGCGAGCGCGCGACCGCCGTCGTACTGACGGCGCCGTACCACGAGCGCGACGCCCGCAGGCTCGGCCTCCCGGTGCACACGCCGCCCGCAGACACCTGGGAGGACTGGGTCGAGAAGTACGGTATCGACCCCGACCGCGTGCGCGGCATGGAGAGTGAGGACCTCGCCTGGCTGCGCGCGGGCGAAGGCGAAGGACACTTCCACGGCCTCGGAGCATGGCCGTTCGGCATCAACGCGTACGCGGGCCGCGAGGACAACGATCTCATCCTCTGGCTGCCGTCGATCAACGCGATCGTCACCGGCGACTCGCTCTCCGACTTCGGCGATGGACTGGACATCCAGCTCGGCGGTCGCAAGCACGTGACGCGTGACGATGTCGCCCAAGGCCTCCGTCCGCTGCTCGACCTGCCGGTCGAGCTCGTGCTGCCCGCGCACGGGGAGCCGACGGATCGCGCGGCGCTCGAGCGCGTGCTTTCCTGAGCGCCGCTCGCGCCGTGGCTGACGGTTTAGGACTGCGGCTGCGCCTAGCGTTCGGGAATGTCACCCGCGCGAAATACCCTACGCAGCGTGGTCTGTCCGAGATGCGGAATCGATCGACCGCGGTCGAGGTTCCGCGGCCGCAACAAGATGCCTGTGAACGGCCGTCTCATCATGTGTCGCGCCTGCGAACGCGACTGGTGGTCGCAACGCTCAACATCGGGTAGACCTACGACCGTGCCCGGAATCTACTCGTCATCGAGCGGAAGTAGGCCATCTGCGACCCGACGTAGCTCTTGTGCGACGTGCGGATTCGGGTCGGAGTCAGCGAGCCGGTACGCGAAGCGGCGGAACTCCTCTTGCTCGGACGTAGACAACTGACGGAGGTCGTAGGCGATCCCTTCCAGTTGCTTGACGGCAAGGTCGGGATCGCATTCGTCCTCCGTGCTTCCGTCGAAGAACGCCGCTGCGTAAAGAACCGCTGACATCAGATGCTCGTTCACGAGAGCGCAGTATCACGAGCGCTCGCGTCTTGGCGTGCGCCACTGTCAAGGTCCTGACTTGACCGATGACTTGTGACGCGCTGGGCGGTCCTAGGTACATGTCAACACATGGAGAGAGGGATCGATGACCAAGCTGAAGCTGAACATCACGATGTCGATCGACGGCTACGTCGCCGGTCCGGACCAATCGCCGGAGCATCCGCTCGGGGTCGGCGGTGAAGAGCTCCACGACTGGCTCGTCCCGCTCAAGGCGTTCCGCGAGAGCCACGGCGAGGAAGGCGGCGAGGTCAACGCGAGCACGCCGTTCGCCGAGGACATCCTCGGCGGCGCCGGCGCGACCATCATGGGCCGGAACATGTTC